>CAZTHY010000212.1:0-2491 GCA_964613205.1 uncultured Oscillospiraceae bacterium | reverse complement strand
TGGTGCTGTTCCTGTTCATCATGCTCATCAACGCCACGCTGAACTTCTTCCTGAAACGGGAAAAGGAGTAACTTATGCCAAATCAGTCATTATCGAAAAAGAGAAAAGGCTTTGAAGTGGTGATGAAAGCGCTGATGCTGCTGTCGGTCGGTCTGACGGCTGCGCTGGTGCTGTTCCTGCTGCTCTATGTGCTGGGACGGGGTATTCCCCACATCACCTGGGAGCTGCTGTCCACCAAGCCCAGCTATCTCACCGATCACATCGGCATTCTGCCCGACATTCTCAACACCGTCTATATCGTGCTGGCCACGCTGCTCATCGTGCTGCCGTTGGGGGTAGGTGCGGCGATTTACCTGACCGAGTACGCCGCCAACAAGAAAGTGGTCGGTCTCATCGAGTATGCCGCCGAGACACTTTCCGGCATTCCCTCCATTATCTATGGTCTGGTGGGTATGCTGCTGTTCTCCAACAGCATGGGCACCTGTCTGATGGCCGGTGCGCTGACGCTGGTCATCATGAACCTGCCCACCATCATGCGTACTACGCAGGAGAGTCTGAAAACCGTTCCTCAGTCCTACCGTGAGGGGGCATTCGGGCTGGGCGCCGGAAAGTGGCGTGTCGTCCGCACCGTGGTACTTCCCGGCTGCGTGGACGGTGTCATCACCGGCTGCATCCTGTCCGTTGGCCGAATCCTCGGCGAGTCTGCGGCGCTGCTGTTCACCGCCGGTTTTGCCCATGCCGTCAACGGCCTGATAGACGGCCTTGCCGCCCCGGGCGCAACGCTGACCGTCGCCCTCTACGTCTACGCAAAGGAACAGGGTGAGTTCGGTGTGGCCTTTGCCATTGCAGCGATTTTGATGGTGCTGACCGTTCTCATCAACCTGGCCGCCGCATTGGTGCAGAAACACTTCGCAAAAAGGAGAAGCTTATGAGTATTATCTCTGTAAAAGAGTTGTGCCTGTGGTACGGTGACCATCAGGCATTGAAGAACGTCAATATCGAGATACCCGAAAAGAGTATTACCGCGTTTATCGGCCCTTCCGGCTGCGGCAAGTCCACCTTTCTGAAAACGCTGAACCGCATGAATGACCTCATCCCCAACGTGAAGATCACCGGCGACATCCGTTACGAGGGCACCGACATTTTCAGCAAGGAAGTGGACGTGAACAACCTCCGCAAGGAGATCGGCATGGTGTTTCAGAAGCCCAACCCCTTCCCCATGAGCATTTACGACAACATCGCCTACGGCCCCCGTACCCACGGCATCACCAACAAGGTGGAGCTGGACGAGATCGTGGAGCAGGCGCTGCGGGGCGCGGCCATTTGGGACGAGGTGAAGGACAGGCTGAAAAAGAACGCGCTGGGTCTGTCCGGCGGTCAGCAGCAGCGACTGTGCATCGCAAGAGCGCTGGCGGTACAGCCCAAGATCCTCCTGATGGACGAGCCTACCTCCGCCCTCGACCCCATTTCCACCTCCCGCATCGAGGAGCTGGTGATGGAGCTGAAAGAGACGTACACCATCGTCATGGTGACCCACAATATGCAGCAGGCCGTCCGCGTGTCTGACCACACCGCGTTCTTCCTGCTGGGGGAGCTGGTGGAGTTCGGCAAGACCGACGACATCTTCTCCCAGCCCAAGGATCAGCGCACGGAAGACTACATCACCGGCCGCTTCGGTTAAGGAGGGAACCATGAGAAACAGATTTGATGAACAGCTTTTTGAACTGAACCGCGAGATCATCGAAATGGGCGCCATGTGCGAGGAGGCCATTGCCTCCGCCGCCAAGGCGCTGACCACCGGCGACTTGGCTCTTGCCTCCAGTGTGTGCCAAAATGGTTCTGCCATCGATCAGATGGAGCGGGACATTGAAGGCCGCTGCATGAAGCTGCTGCTCCACCAGCAGCCGGTGGCCAAAGACCTGCGGCTCATCTCCGCCGCGCTGAAGCTCATTACCGACATGGAGCGCATCGGCGATCAGGCGGAGGACATTGCGGAGATCGTCACCACTTTGAACGGCCACACCATGGAGGGCATGGAACTGATCGAGGAAATGGCGCGGGAGACCATCGGCATGGTGACCGCCAGCGTGGACGCCTTCGTGAAGAAGGACGTGGCGCTGGCACGGCAGGTCATCCTGCGGGATGATGTGGTGGATGACTATTTTTCCCGGGTAAAACGTGATATAATTGACTTGATCGCCAAAAATCACGCTGACGGCGAATTTGCCCTTGACCTTTTGATGATTTCCAAGTATTTTGAACGTATCGGAGACCACGCCACCAACATTGCCGAGTGGGTGATCTACTCCGTAACAGGCACGCACAAGGAGGTGTGACCATGATCTGGTATGTGGAGGATGATGCAAGCATCCGTGACATCGCCATCTATGCGCTGAACTCCGCCGGATTTGAGACCAAAGGCTTTGCGGACGGTCTTTCCTTTTGGGAGGCGCTGAAAACGGAGAAGCCGGAGCTGGTGGTGCTGGACGTG
>CAZTHY010000211.1:0-2495 GCA_964613205.1 uncultured Oscillospiraceae bacterium | reverse complement strand
CGGCGGGGTGAGGTCACCCCGCCCTACGGACATTCTACCGTTACCCTTTGCAAAAGCCAAGGGAGGGGCAACCCCTCCCTTGGTTAATTTGTGCGGACGATGATCTCGTTTTCGATCAGGTCGATTTTTTCGATGGTGCCGGTGATGGCGGTGGGGATGCCCATGATGTCGGTGAAGATGAGCTGGCCGTCACGCTGGACGACGGCGGCCACGTTTTTGCACACCGGCTGGCGCTCCATGGTCAAAACGGTGGACAGGCACATCTCACTCCGCCTCCTTCAGGATCCGCAGCGCTTCCGCCAGCTTCTCGTTGCTGACGGTAAAGTCCACCAGCGCTTCATGCAGCAGCTGCTGGGCTTCGCCCTCCACGCTGTGCGCCAGGTCGTGGAGTTCCTCGGCGTGGTGTTGGTTATGGGACACCATGTAGCCAAGCAGCGCCAGCGTCTCCTGCGGGGAGTGGTGTTCGTGGGTGTGAGGATGGTCGTGGTCGTGGTGGTGGTCGTGTGCCATGGGTGCGTCCTCCTTGCGGTGATTTTCCTCATTGTATCACCGGCAGCGCAATTAGTCAAACGTCACGGCGAAAAAACCGGATTTTTTCACCGACAGGGGAGACCACGGCAGGGCGTTCTGTGCTGTTATCAAACAGTTCACAGGAAAGTGTGCAAAATCTATGCAAATCCGACAAATTTATTGACAAAAACGGTAAAATAATGTACAATTTTACTGGATTATACCGCGCTTGTGCGCTGTAAGGAGGACGAGAAATGAGGGACCTTAAACATCTTATCTACTTTGAAAACCTGCTGCAAGAGGCCAACAACGACCTTGTGAAGCAGGGCAAGGCCGACGGCAAGCTGGCCTTGGGCTACACCTGCTATTTCATGCCGGAGGTGCTGCTGGATCTGCCCGGCTGCTTCTCCGTCCGACTCCGTGCCCCCCGCTGCACCTCGCCGGACATGGCCACCTACTATATGTCCTCCCGCACCTGCCACTACGGCAGAAGTCTGCTGGAGCGGGCGTTGGAGGGCGGCTTCAACTTCCTGGACGCCCAGCTTGCCACGGAGACCTGCACCGTCACCTGCCGCTTCCAGGAGCATTTGCAGCGGATGCCGGACATCATCCAGAACGAGAAGTTCAAGTGCGAGTTCATGGATGTGCCCTTCAAGAAAACCACCAACAGCATCGACCACTACGAAGCCCAGCTCCAGGCCCATGTGCTGGATTTCCTCCACGATAACTACGGCGTGGACACCTCCGACGAGGCCATTCTCAAGACCATCGAGGAGCACAACGAGCTGTGCCGCATCGTGCAGGCCATCGGCGACTTCCGCAAGCTGGACGTGCCCACCATCACCGGCTACGAGTTTCACGTCATCAATCTGGTGTCGCTGGCCTGTCCCAAGTATCTCATCATCGATAAGCTGCGTGAGACGCTGGAGGAGTTAAAGACCCGCGAGCCCGACGCCAAGCCCCAGTATCGCTGCAAGGTGCTGCTGGCCGGCAGCGAGAACGACGATCCCGACTTCACCAAGCTCATCGAGAGCTGCGGTGCGCTGGTGGTGGCCGACCGCTACTGCTACGGCGCTATGGAGTCCCGCCAGCCCATCGAGATTCGGGAAGGGGAGACGCCGCTGCGCGCCATCGCCCGCCACTATCTCACCACCAGCCAGTGCACCCGCTTCATGGAGCAGCAGGAGATGCGCCGCCGCAAGCAGCACATCGCCGATCTGGCCAAGGAGTACAAGGCCGACGGCATCATCGTGGCCTCCAACAAGTTCTGCGAGTACTGGAGCTACGAGCGCGTCATCGACACCGTGGTGCTGCAGCGTGACTTCGGCTATCCCGTCTGCTCTATCGAGAAGGAGTACATCAACGCCGCCAGCGGCCAGCTCCGCACCCGCTTCCAGGCGTTCATCGAGAGCGTGGAGATCAAGAAAATTCAGGAGGGCGCCAAGAAATGAAAAAGATCGACTTCAAGACCGTGGCCGAAAAGGTAAAGACCACGGACTATAAGAAGCTGGCGAAGGACTTTTGGTATGGCAAGCCCCACGGGGAGCGCCGTCTGGGCGACCTGTACTGCGACAAGACCGGCCTGTACAAGCACCGCGAGTGGCGCGGCGTGAAGGACACCATGTACTACTTCCACAACGTGTGGATGTACAACTACGGCATGATGGTCTATGACATCATGCGCTACGGCGGTTTGGGCGTGTTTGCCAAGGGTCTGTGGCGCTACCGCTGGATGGGTCAGACGTACCTGCCGGTGCTCCACTGGTTCGACCGCGGCATGGAAGGTCTGCGGGGCGAAGCGCTGCGCGCCTGTCCCCACCACTACCGCGCCATGGTCAACGCCACCATCTATCAGTTCATGGGGATGTTCCGCAACGACCTGAACATCAACAAGGGCAAGAAGGCACAGGCCAAGCACGACAAGACCATCGCCCACGACGAGACGGTGTGGGGCGGCGTGTTCTATCCCTTCAGCAAGGAAGTGG
>CAZTHY010000210.1:0-2497 GCA_964613205.1 uncultured Oscillospiraceae bacterium | reverse complement strand
ATGCGGTACGTCATGTGGCGGTCGCCCTCGAAGTACAGCACGCAGTCCACCATGTGTTCCAGCACCTTGGGGCCGGCGATGGAGCCCTCTTTGTTGACGTGGCCGATGACGAACACCGTCACCCCCTGCCCCTTGGCCAGCTGCATCAGCGCCATGGTGCAGTCCTTCACCTGTCCCACGCCGCCGGCGGGCGAGTCCATGTCCTCGTTGTACAGCGTCTGGATGGAGTCCACGATGAGGATGTCCGGTTTTTCCTCCCGCACACATTCCAGCACGTCCCCCAGCCGCGTCTCCGACAGGACGAACAGGTTGTCGCTGTCCACCTTCAGCCGCTCCGCCCGCAGCTTGAGCTGGCGGGTGGATTCCTCGCCGGAGACGTACAGCACCTTGGCGAACTGCCCCAGCTGCTGGCAGATTTGCAGCAGCAGCGTGGATTTGCCGATGCCCGGCGCACCGCCCACCAGCACCAGCGAGCCTTTCACCGCGCCGCCGCCCAGCACACGATCCAGTTCCCCCATGCCGGTGGCGAAGCGGATCTCCTCGTCCGCCGCCATCTCCGTGATGCGGGAGACTTTTGCCGGTGACAGACCGCGAGGGGCGCGGCCACTCTTGGCCGCCTTCTCCGCCTGCTGCTCCACCATGGTGTTCCATGCGCCGCAGACGGTGCATCTCCCCGCCCAGCGGGGGCTTTCACTGCCGCATTCCGTGCAGAAAAATACGCTTTTTGCCTTCATACGCTTCCCTCATTCGTGTAGAAATTGCAAATACCCCGCCGTTATGGCGGTGGCCAGACACAACTGATGTTCCCGCTGCCCCAACCGCTCCACCTCCGCCGGATGGGACAGAAACCCGCACTCCACCAGCACGGCGGGGCACTGGGCGTACTTCATAAGATAGACGTCGTCACCGGTGGTGCGGGGACTTTTCGCCGACGCGTTCACCGTCTCGTTCAGCGTTTGCTGGATGGCGGCGGCCAGCGGTTCCGCCCCTTCCCTGCCGTTGTGGAAGGACTGCGCCCCCTGTACCGTGGGGTGGCCGGGCAGGGTGTTCTGGTGGATGCTCAGCAGTACGCCGTGGGGATATTCGTTCACCAGCGATACCCGATTGCGGGTGTCGCTGACCTTCTGCTGCCGCAGAGAGGTGGTGGGGTCGTCGGCCAAAGAGCTCTCTCCTGTCCGCGTCAGCACCACCGGCTGGCCGAAAACGTCCAGCACGCCGGCCAGTTTCAATGCGATGGCCAGATTCAGGCCGCTCTCCGCCACGCCGCTCGGCGATACGGCGCCGCCGTCACTGCCGCCGTGTCCCGCATCCACGATGACTACCGCCTTTTCGCCGCCGACGGACGCAGACGCGGCCACGTCCCCCTTCGGCCACAGCCACACCGCTGCCACAACCATCACGGCCAATGCGGCGAAGATCGTCCTGCGGCGCAGGATCAGCAGTACCATGTCCATCCCCCCTTAGAGGGATACTATGCGCCTCTCCCCTATTGTAGCACACCCGACGGCAAATGAAAACGCTTTTTTGCACCGCGCTGCGTCCTTCTTCATAGACTGTACTGAGCCGAAGAACGGCTCTGTACCATCACGAGGTAAAAAGGAGGACTTCTTTTGTATACCGAGAGGACGAATGGAGACGCGCTGCCTACCCGCGAGGAGGTGGCCGCCGTCTGTCGCGAGGGTACCGGCCAGCTGCCCGGGTGCGGGATGCTGGCGTTTCCCTATGTGGCCATGCAGGGCAGCTCCCCTACCCGCTATGACGATCAGGAGGCGCTACGGCAGGGCACGCTGTTCCCCGGGCTGGATCTGCCCTTCCATCGGGAGCTGCGCTCCCGTTTCCCGCAGGTGGACGGCGCACTGCTGGAGCTGATGGCGCTGGATTTCGCCATCGACGAGCTGGCGCTGTACCTCACCACCCACAGCGACGATCAGGAGGCGCTGGAGCTGTACTGGTCGTATATCCGGCTGGGTCGCGAGGGGCAGCAGCGTTACCGTGAGCAGTGCGGCCCGCTGCTGCAAACCGACATCACACCCGGGGCGTACCGCTGGCTGAACGACCCGTGGCCGTGGGAAGTAAAGGGGGAATGAGCCATGTTTGTATATGAGAAAAAGCTGCAATATCCGGTGAAGATCAAGAACCCCAACCCCAAGCTGGCGTCGCTGATCATCACCCAGTACGGCGGCCCCGACGGTGAGCTGGGCGCGTCGCTGCGGTATCTGAGCCAGCGCTATTCCATGCCCTATCCGGAGCTGAAAGGGCTGCTGACGGACATCGGTACGGAGGAGCTGGGGCATTTGGAGATGATCGGCACCATCGTCCACCAGCTGACGCGGAATCTCAGCGAGGAGGACATCCGCACCGCCGGATTCGACACCTATTTCGTCGATCACACCACCGGCGTCTATCCCGCCGCCGCCTCCGGTTCGCCCTGGTCGGCGGGCTCCATGGCGGTCAGCGGCGACATGATCGCCGACCTGACGGAGGATCTGGCGGCGGA
>CAZTHY010000209.1:0-2505 GCA_964613205.1 uncultured Oscillospiraceae bacterium | reverse complement strand
TGGGCGGGGCAACTCTTACCCGCCTCACGTCCGCCACATCAACGACGCCTTCCCCGGCCTGTGGCCTCTCCGGTTCAGACGGCTGCCTTTAGTTAGGCAGCGACAGCAATACGATTGTTGTCAGTTCATTTTTAAGTTGCCCGTTTTATGGCGGTCAGGCGCCGCCGCTCGCTTATCCTGCCTCCGCACCCCCGTCGAAACCGGTACAGCCCCATAGGGAGCCGCAGGGGAGTCGCCCTCCCCTACGGCGCGGTGACAACTATTCCGATTTAACTTATGCGTGGAAGGGGTCGGGCAGCTTCTCCGGCTCCGGATACGTCTCGCCGTGGGTATCCACGGTGACACGGGCGATGACCTGATCCTTCTTGGGCTTGTTGGTCATCATATTGCGGGGCTGGTTGGCGATACCGTCCACCACGTCCATGCCGTCCATGACGCAGCCGAAGGCGGCGTACTGGCCATCCAGATGGGGCGCATCCTTGTGCATCAGGAAGAACTGGCTGCCGGCGCTGTCCATCGGCTGGGCACGCGCCATGCTCAGCACACCGCGGGTGTGGCGCAGGTCGTTGTTCACGCCGTTGGCGGCGAACTCACCCTTGATGCAGTAGCCGGGGCCGCCCATGCCGTTGCCCAGCGGGCAGCCGCCCTGGATCATAAACCCGGGGATGACGCGGTGGAAGATAAGCCCATCGTAAAAGCCCTTCTGGGCGAGGGAAATGAAGTTGTACACGCTCTGAGGCGCGATGTCGGGATACAGTTCGCAGGTGATGATGCCGCCGCCCTGCATCTCAATGGTCACAGTGGGATTTGCCATAGTCGTTTCCTCGTTTCGTTCTGATTATAGTTGATCGCAAGCGCGTTCAGCGCAGATTTTTCTCCCGCATGGCGCGTTCCATCTCCCGCTTGGCGTCCCGTTTGGCCACGGCGTCCCGCTTGTCGTAGGTCTTTTTGCCCTTGCACACGCCCAGCTCCACCTTGACGCGGGAGTTCTTGAAATACACCGACAGGGGGATGAGGGCGTAGCCGTCCTGCTTCTGCAAATCGTGGAGCTTGCGGATCTCCCGCTTGTGGAGCAGCAGCCGCTTGGGACGGTCGGGGTCGCGGTTAAAGACGCTGCCGTGGTCGTAGGGGGAGATATGGAAGCTGTGGGCGTAGATCTCGCCGTCCTTGGCCACGCAGTAGGAGTCCTTCAGGTTCAGCGTACCGGCGCGGATGGACTTCACCTCCGTGCCGAACAGCTCGATGCCCGCTTCGTAGCGATCCTCCACGAAATAGTCGTGGTACGCCTTGCGGTTCTGCGCCGCGATCTTGATGCCGGACTTGTCCGTGGACGATCCCTCCCTTCTGATTGCTACCAGCAGTATACCACACTTTTCTCCGCCACGCAAGAGGGGGAAAGGGCTGGTATTTTTCCGCAGAGTGTGGTATACTGCCGAAAAAGGAAAGGGGCGATGACTATGGACATGACGGAGCGCACACTCTCCAGCCGTGAAATTTTCAAAGGCCGCATCATTCGGGTACGGGAGGACGAGGTATCCCTGCCCACCGGCGGCACCTCAAAGCGCGAGGTGGTGGAGCACCCGGGCGGCGTAGGCATACTGGCGCTGGACGGCGACAACTGCGCCGTGCTGGTGCGGCAGTACCGCTACGCCTTTTCGCAGGTGATGACGGAGATACCCGCCGGCAAGCGGGAATCGGGCGAGCCGCCCTTCGTGACGGCGCAGCGGGAGCTGAAAGAGGAGATCGGCGCAGTGGCCGACGAGTGGACAGACCTGGGCACCATGATCCCCTCCCCGGGCTGCTACGGCGAGACGCTGTACCTGTACCTCGCCCGCGGTCTCCACTTCGGCGACACCTGCCCCGATGAGGACGAGGTGCTGGACATCCTCCGCCTGCCCTTCGACACGCTGGTAGCCCAGTGTCTCGACGGCACCATCACCGACGGCAAGACCATCGCGGCGGCGCTGAAAGCAAAGCTGCTGCTGAAAATATAGAAAAGGGCTTGTAATCCGGCGGAAATTCCTGTAAACTATACCCAATATGTAACGGCGGCCAAACCGCCGGAAGGGAGAGACGCGCAATGACGATGAATACCAAGAAAAACGTGGCCATCGTGCTGCTGGTGCTGTCCATGCTGGCGTGGGCGCTGCGGAAGATGAACGTGCTGTACATCCCGGGGCTGTCCATGATCCTGCTGGGCATCTCCATGCTCATGGTAGGCGTGATGATGTTCCAGATACGCAACAAGAAGAAGGTGGCCGGCACCATGATCATCGCCTTCGGCCTGTTCTGCTTCTTCCCCGCCGTGCTGGAGATCATGGGCTACCTGCAGGGACGATAAGCAAAAGCGATCCAAAAGAGGGGCATCGCCCCTCTTTTTTTGTTGTTACGCATGGAAAACAGTGAGCGGGGCGTAGGGCGGGGTGACCTCACCCCGCCGTTTCGCCGCAAAGCGGCGAACATTTCGTAGGGGTCGATGCCCACATCGACCCGCAAGCAGGCATT
>CAZTHY010000208.1:0-2505 GCA_964613205.1 uncultured Oscillospiraceae bacterium | reverse complement strand
CTGTTCGCGTCATTTTCTCCCCCTTTTCCGCATACACTTCCCTGAGGTGATGGTCATGCGGAGATGGGGGAGTTGTGCGTTGGGGTTTGCGGCGGCGTGGTTTGCGGGGGTGCTGCTGGGGGCGGTGCAGGGGCGGTTTGGCGATCCGCTGACGGCGGCGCTGGTGGCGGCAGGGGACGGCTGGCAGGTGGGAAAAGCGGTGTTCTTCCCGCTGCTGTGCGCTGCGCCGGTGGTGTGGTGGCTGGGCGGCGGGAGCCGCAGCGGGTTGTGCGCCGCCGTCATACCGGCAGCGGCCATAGCGCCGGTGGCGGCCATCTGGCTGCCTGTTGCCCTCGCCGTACCGCTGACGATGGCGGCAGCGCTGGCGCTGTACGGCGCTGCCCTGCACCGGATGCCGGAACGATGGGGCTGGTGCGTGGCGACGGTGGCGCTGGCGGCGGCCTACATCCTTCTGACGCTGCTGGAATGGCGCGGGGCGCTGTCCGCCATGACCACCATCCCGTTCTGACGAAAAAAACCGTGGGTCAACGCCCACGGTTTTATAGTTCGTTCACACTTTTTGCTAAAAAGTCGTATATAATACAGGTAAGCCTTACGATTGCGCAGGGGGCACGGCCTCCGCCGCCAGCACATCGTCGCTGTCCGCGCCGCAGAGCCGGATGAGCTTCTCCGCCAAGATCTTGGAGAAACCGGCGATGAGGGCGCTCTCGATGACCAGCAGCTCCACGGCGTTGCTGCAATTATGCTCCGGCGCCGTGCGGATGCCCTCGGCACCGGACTGGACGTGCTGGTTGAAGAACAGCCCCACGCGGCGGAACTTGTCGGAATAGTCCTCGTACACGGCGCGGACATCCCCCTCGCTGCTGTCCTGCGGCAGCACCTTCTGCACGTCGCTGATGCTGAGACTCTGCTTCATGGTCAGGATCATGATGAGGTACGCAATGTGTACCCGATGGTACTTGCGCTTGATGGGCGCAGGCATGATCTTCAGGCGGACGTAATTATTGATGGTGGACGAGGTGACGAACTGCTCCTTGCCCCCCACCGAGGCGGGGATAAACGTCAGATACTGCTCCAGCAGGACGATGACCTGATCCATATACAGGCCGAAGTCGGGGATGGATTCCCAGTCCGGCAGGTGATAGTCGGTGATGAATTTGTCCCACCGCGCCAGCTTGTGGGAGATGAGTTCCTTGTCGTATTGCATCATGGTGGCTCCCTCACTTGATTTAATAGCTTGTACCTTGTACATTATATCAGAAATCAGCTCACAATGCAAGAAAACAGGAATGAAAATATTGACTTGTTTTATCTAATATGCTATATTAGAAGAAACGAGACGAGGAACCCGCCATCTGACCATGGATGGGTGCCGCCGCCTGTTCGATACGCTGGCCGGATGGGTGCAGCAACAACTGTGAACGCTTTCCGAAAAGGAGAAAATAGAGTATGGTTCGAGTAATGACTGACAACGCCGCCAATCTCCCCCCTGAACTGCGGGAGGAATATGGCATCCGCGAGCTGTGTCTCACCTACACCATCGACGGTGTGGCGGTGGACGGCAACGCGCCCTTCGACGGCCACGCCTACTATGACGCCATGCGCCGCGGTGCGGAGATCAAGACGTCCATGATCAGCCCTGCCGCCGCCCGTGAGGCCATGGAGCCTGCGCTGCAGGCCGGCGACGACGTGCTGTTCATCGGCATTTCCAGCGGTGTCAGCGGCACCTGCTGGGGCGTGGGACTGGTGGCGCAGGAGCTGTGCGAGGAGTACCCCGACCGCACCGCCCGTGTGGTGGACAGCCGCGGCGCCTCGCTGGGCGAGGGTCTGCTGGTGCTGGAGGCCGCCCATCTGGCGCGGCAGGGCATGGCCATCGACGAGTTGATTGCCCATGTGGAGATGCTGCGGGGCAAGATGCGCCAGCATTTCATGGTGGACGATCTGAAATACCTGCGGAAGAACGGCCGTCTGTCCGGCGCGGCGGCGCTGGCCGGTTCGCTGCTGCAAATCAAGCCCATCTTGGAGGGCAACGAGGAGGGCAAGATCGTGGTGCGCAGCAAGGAGCGCGGCCGCAAGAAGGGCATGGCCAAGCTCATCGACGAGTACGACGAGATGGCGGTGGACAAGTCCGCACCGGTGGGTATCTCCCACGCCGCCGCCCCTGCCGAGGCGCTGCACCTGACCACCAACCTCCGTCAGCGCGGCTGCACCGGCCCCATCCTGTCCGTCTGTCACGAGCCCGTCACCGGCGCCCACGTCGGCCCCGGCATGCTGGCGCTGTACTTCTACGGCGAATCGTGGAGGTAAAAAGTTGCTGATAAAAACCTCCGGCTTAGCCGGAGGTTTTTGTTTCCCGTGATACTTCCGCAAATCCCGTAGCCCTCGTTGGCAGAAAGGCACACTCTCGTTGTAGGGGCGGACGACTCTGTCCGCCCTTGGCAGCCGGTGCGATAGGCGTATATGGTGCGTTGATGGAACGCCCCGATAGAGCGTAGGGCGGGGTGA
>CAZTHY010000207.1:0-2509 GCA_964613205.1 uncultured Oscillospiraceae bacterium | reverse complement strand
ATCGTGGGCGCCGCCGGTATGGTGCTGTACACCTGCGGCACGGTGAAGAAGATTCAGGGCTACAAGAACTACGTCTCCATCGACGGCGGTATGCCCGACAGCCCCCGCTACGCCCTCTACAAGGCCAAGTACACCTGCCTGCTGGCCAACAAGATGAACGAGACCTGTGATTTCGAGGCCAGCGTCGTTGGCCGCTGCTGCGAAAGCGGCGACATCATTCAGGAGCACGTCATGCTGCCCTCCTCCGTGGGCCGCGGCGATACCGTGGCGGTGTGCACCACCGGCGCGTACCACTACTCCATGGCCTCCAACTACAACCGTCTGCCCCGTCCCGCTACCGTTATGCTCAGCGGCGGCAAGAGCTACGTGGCCATCCGCCGCGAGACCTTCGCCGACCTCTGCGCCTGTGACCTGTAAATCATCCTCACAATACCAAGAGCAAAGTCGATCTTCGGCTTTGCTTTTGGCATATATAGCTTGCGGAATGAGCCGCTTTCCTGTACAATAGGCGTAGAGCCAAACCACCGGTGAGGGGAACAAGATGAACATACTGCAAAGCGTTATGGATGCCTCCTCCCACGCCATGTTCACCATGGACAGGGCGGGCATCGTCACCCATATCAACCAGCAGGCCAAGGAGCGCTTCGGCCTGTTCAACCACAGCGCCTATTCCCACGGTGCAGGCCGCATCGAAAAGGGGGACGTGGTGATCTTAGCCACCACCGCCATCGGTGCCGACGACGGCAATCTGTCGCCGGAGGATCTGTCCGCCATCGGCATTCGGGACTACCGTCTGCGCAGCGGCGATATGCTGGCCGCCATCGGCGTCTACGGCGACGAGGGCGTGAAGCCCATCTACAAGTACCTCCGCAGCGGCGAAACGGCGCTGGGGCTGGACGCCGCCTTTCAGGGGGTGGACATCTCCGTCCGCATCACGGGGCGGGAGATCACCGTCACCGTGGGCAAGCGGTCTTACAGCATCAACTACTTCCAGTGCATCTGTCAGATGGTCATCCTCGACCGGCGCACCAAGCAGGTGAAGTTCTGGGAGGAAAAGGGCTATTCCGCCCGCAAGGAGGGCATCGGCAGTCTGCTGCGGGGCGGCAGCTTCATCGCCAAAAGTCCGGAGCAGGAGATCCATGTGGTGGGCTACCACTTCCGTGAGTTCTTCGAGGGCGAGCTGTTTGAGGAACACCTGCGGCAGATTCTGGACGGCCGCGCCCGTGAGTTTACGAACCAGGCCTACGAGATCAACGGCTTTGCGCTGCTGGCCACGCTGCTGCCCATCTACGACGGCACGGCGGTGGCAGGCGTTATCATCAAGTTCCGCAACATCGAGGATATCCACACCACCATCATGGAGCGCAACAGCGCCATCGCCGCCGCCGAGGGGAAGTTCCGCCAGTCCTCCGACCGGCAGTTACCGCCGGAGGAGCGGGACGCCATCAACGTGTTCGGCAGCTCGGCGGCCATGCGGTCGCTGCGCCGTCAGGCGTACAAGCTGAGCCAAATGGACTGCAACGTCCTCATCATCGGTGAGCCGGGGACGGGGAAATCGCGGCTGGCGCAGAATATCTACCGCGTCCAGCCCCGCAAGGGCGTGTTCGTGCGGGCGGACTGCTCCGCCATCGACCCCGCGGCGCTGGAGGGTGAGCTGTTCGGCGTGGCCGGCGGCCGTGAGGGACTGTTTCAACAGGCCGACGGCGGCACGCTGTTTTTGGACGAGATCGGCGGCCTGCCCCTTAACGTACAGGCGCGGCTGCTCCACGTCATCCAGCACCGCGAGGTGACACCGGTGGGCTCCGCCCGCCCCGTTACCGTGGACGTGCGGCTGCTGGTGGTAGCCACGCCCGCACTGCGGGAGGAGGTGGAGGCGGGACGGTTCCGCCACGACCTCTACTACCGCCTGTCTGCCTTTTCGCTGGAATTGCCGCCGCTGCGGGAGTGCAAGGAGGACATCTATCAGGCCGCCAACGAGATGGTGCAGAAGATCTGCCATCAGTACCACATGGCGGACAAGTCCATCTCCGGTGAGGCGTTCACCAAGCTGCTGAACTACGACTGGCCGGGGAATCTCCGCGAGCTGGAAAACGTGCTGGAGGGGGCGGCGGCGCTGTCCGACTCCGACATCATCTACCCCGAACACATCCGGCTGGCCACGGAACCGGCCACACAGACGCTGCGCCAGCACATGAAGCAGGAGGAGCGCCGCTTCATCCAACAGACGCTGGCACAGTGCGGCGGCGACAAGCAGCAGGCCATGAAGCTGCTGGATCTGTCCCGCTCCGTCTTTTACGAGCGGCTGAAGGAATACGGGCTGAACTGACAGGAAAAACCCCGTATGGCTTTCGCCATACGGGGCTTTGTGGTTGTTGCCGTCCCGATGGGACGGACTTGGGGGGAAGAAAATAGGGAGAATAGGAAGAAAGGAAACAAATTTCAGATGCCCTTGGTTCAGCAGGCGGCGTGGGCGGCCTCCTCGCTGTGGATCTCCAGCAGACCGGCCTTG
>CAZTHY010000206.1:0-2510 GCA_964613205.1 uncultured Oscillospiraceae bacterium | reverse complement strand
GTACGTCCTGGGGTACTATCGGCATCATGGTGCCGCTGGTCTGCGCCGTGTTCGACTGGGATTCTCAGATGACGCTGCTGTCCATCGGCATCGCGGCCTCCTGCGCCGGCGGTGTGTGCGGCGACCATCTGTCCCCCATCTCCGATACCACCATCATGGCGTCCGCTGGTGCTCACTGCTACCACCTGAACCACGTCTCCACGCAGATCCCCTACGGTGTTACCGTGGCGGCGGTGTCCTTCGTCAGCTTCATTCTGGCCGGTCTTATTCAGAACGTGGTCGTCTGCATGGCCATCGCTCTGGTGATGATGGTGGCGGTGCTGCTGGTCATCAAGGCTATCGTCAGCAAGAAGCATGCCGGTGTCATCGCCGAGATCGCCGAGGCCAACAAGGCTCGCGCCAAGTAATTGTTCCCCCCTGATTTTGGATATATACAGCCTTCACCAAAAAGAGCGCCCAATGGGCGCTCTTTTTGCTATGCGCAACATAGCAAAATTTAAAATGTGCCATTTCCTCGCCCCTATGGGGCAATCGGAAATGATGCACAAAAAAACTTCATGCACGGGGTTTCTGCCATATTTGGTGGTGCGGCGTAGTACATGAAGTTTTTTACCTTTATATATTCTTTATATTCCGATATTTCAGCTATCACTGGACTGTAAAGCGTTATAAATTTTTCGGTGCAGGGCGTAAAAGTGCCGTTAAGAAAACGTAAAGGATTACCAAAAAGCCGCAAAGAACGCGAAAAAACGGCCTGAAATTGTGAAAAAGGCAGAATTTTGGCTTAACAATTTGTTCAAAATTACATGCTCCTCCGCTTGCTGAAATGTTGACAATTTATAAAGAAACCGTTAGGATAAAGGCACCAATTTGTGAGGAGGTTAATCACACACTATGGAAAAGAAAAGCACAAAGATTACCTATGCCGTAGCGCTTGTCGTTATCGTCATCGCGCTGGTCATCGGTAAGATCGCCAACGGCGACAATGGCTTCGTGGCCACCGGTTGGGCGCTGTTCCCCCCTGTGGTCGCCATCGCGCTGGCGCTCATCAGTAAGGAAGTGTATTCTTCCCTGTTCCTGGGCTGCCTGGTCGGCTCCCTGCTGCTGTCCAACTTCCATCCCTGGGAGACGGTCGTGAATCTGGTGGGTGCCGGTGAGGCTCCTGTCGGCATGATCAACTCCATCGACGTGTCCATCATCATCTTCCTGGTCATCCTGGGCATCATGGTGGATCTGATGAACAAGGCCGGCGGTTCTGCCGCGTTCGGCCGCTGGGCCAAGGGCGCTGTTAAGACCCGCTGCGGCGCACAGCTCCTGTCCATGCTGCTGGGCATCCTGATCTTCATCGACGACTACTTCAACTGCCTGACGGTGGGTGCCGTTATGCGCCCCGTCACCGAAAGCCACCACATCTCCCGCGCCAAGCTGGCCTACATCATCGACGCCACTGCCGCCCCTGTTTGTATGCTGGCTCCCGTGTCCTCCTGGGCTGCCGCCGTTGCGTCCTATGTGCCTGACGGCTTCCCCGGCTCCCGCATCTCCATGTTCATGAGCCAGATCCCCTGGAACTACTACTGCATTCTCACGCTGGTCATGATCGTCATCATCTCCGTGTTCAACATCGACTACGGCCCCATGCTGACCCATGAGTACAACGCTCAGGTCAAGGATGACCTGTTCACCACCGAGCACCGCCCCTTCGCCGGCGCTGACGACTACGAGGAAGGCGAAAAGCACTCCTCCGTGGCCGACCTGCTGGTACCCGTTATCGTTCTGATCGCCATGTGCGTTGTCGGTCTGATTTGGACCGGCGGTATGTGGGACAGCGAAAGCTCTAACTACGGCAACTTCATCATGGCCTTCTCCGACGCTTCCGCCGGCCCCGGCCTGTGCCTGGGCGCTATCGTGTCTCTGGTGTTCGCCTTCATCTATTACTGGGTGCGTGGCCTCATCGGCTTTGAGAAGTCCTTCGAGTCCGTTCCCAACGGCTTCATTCAGATGGTCGCTCCCTGCCTGATCCTGACCTTCGCCTGGACGCTGTGCTACCTGTGCCGCGACGACGGTCTGCAGGTCGGTACCTTCGTCCGTGAGATGATGGCCAACTCCGGCGATCTGGCCAACTTCCTGCCCGCCGTGATCTTCATCATCGCCTGCTTTATCGGTTTCGCCACCGGTACGTCCTGGGGTACTATCGGCATCATGGTGCCGCTGGTCTGCGCCGTGTTCGATTGGGACACTCAGATGACCCTGCTGTCCATCGGTATCTCCGCTTCCTGCGCCGGCGGTGTGTGCGGCGACCACCTGTCCCCCATCTCCGACACCACCATCATGGCGTCTGCCGGTGCCCACTGCTACCACCTGAACCACGTCTCCACGCAGATCCCCTACGGCGTGACCATCGCGGCGATCTCCTTCGTCAGCTACATCATTGCCGGTCTGATTCAGAACGTGTTCATCTGCATGGCCATCGCTCTGGTGCTGCTGGTTGTGACCCTGTTCGTTATCAAGAG
>CAZTHY010000205.1:0-2517 GCA_964613205.1 uncultured Oscillospiraceae bacterium | reverse complement strand
GGTATATCATCCGTCCGCAGGACGGTATATCATCCGCCATCGGCGGCATAAAAAAGAGCGCCGATGGCGCTCTTTTTTATCTCCCATAAATCAAATACACCAACCAGTTCAGCGTCTGCGCCGGCAGGAGCTTCGACAGCAGCACGAACAGCTTGTAGTCCAGACGGATGGTGTACAGCGGGTGGTGGGTGTTTTTCAGCGCCACGGCGGCGATGTACGCACCGGCCTTGGCGGGATCCATGCCGGTCTGCTCGTCGTGTTCCATCCGTGCCACGGAGCGGCTGATGCGGCCATTGTACGCCCCGTCGCCGATGACGCTCTTTTTCCGTGCGGCGGTGAAGCCGGTGCGGATATCGCCGGGCATGACGGCGCAGACGGTGATGCCGTAAGGCCGCAGCTCGTTGGCCAGCGCCATGACGTAACCGTTGACGGCGGCTTTACCGGCGGAATAGTACGCCTGAAAGGGGATGGGGATGGGCGCGGCCACGGAGCTGAGGTGAACGATGCGTCCCCGCCCCGCCTGACGCATGATCGGAATAACGGCGCGGTTCACGTTCACCATGCCGAAGAAATTCACGTCGAAAAGGCGCTTGGCCTCCGCCGTCTCTGTATACTCCACCGCACCGGAGATGCCGAAACCGGCGTTGTTCACCACGATGTCGATGTGTCCCTCCGCCGCCATCACCTGCTCCACGGCGGCGCGTACCGACGCTTCCTCCGTCACGTCGGCAGCGATATGGCGCAGCCCCTCCACGCCCTCGCTTCTGCGGGAGAACTCGTAGACGGTGCAGCCCCGCTCCTGCAACGCCTTGGCGGTGGCAAGGCCGATGCCGGAGGTGCCACCGGTGACGATGGCCACCTTACTCATGCGCCATCACCTCCCCGATGATGTCCATGGCCTCGTCCAGCAGCGCTTCCGTGTGGGTGGCCATGTAGCTGGTGCGCAGCAGCGCTTCCCCCTCCGGTGTGGCCGGCGGCAGCGTGGGATTGACGTAAACGCCCCGCTCGTAGATGTCCGCCGCCACCCTGAGCGTACGGTACGTCTCGTAGGTGTAGATGGGGATGATGGGCGTAGGTGCTTCCAGCGCAGAGGGGCGAATTTCCAGCCCCCGCCGCGTCATGCCCTCACGGGCGTAAAGGCTGAGAGACCGGAGACGCTGCGGCAGCTCGGGGCAGCGTTCCAGCTTCCGCAGTGCGGCCAGCGCCGTGGCGCAGTTGGCCGGCGGGATGGAGGCGGAGAAGATGAAGGGGCGGGAGGCGTGGCGCACATAGTCCGCCACCTCACGGCTGGCGGCCATATACCCGCCCAGCGATGCCAGCGACTTGGAGAACGTGCCCATGTACACGTCCACCTCGTCCTCCAAACCGAAATGGCTGGCGGTGCCGCGGCCGCCTTCGCCCAGCACGCCCAGTCCGTGGGCATCGTCCACCATGACACGGGCGTTGTATCGCTTTGCCAGCGAGCAGATCTCCGGCAATTTGGCGATGTCGCCGCCCATGGAGAACACGCCGTCGGTGACGATGAGCGCACCGGCGCTGTCCGGTACACGCTGCAAGCACTTTTCCAGCTCCGCCATGTCGCTGTGGCGATAGCGCAGCATTTTGCCGTAGGAGAGCTGGCAGCCGGCATAGATGCTGGCGTGGTTCTCCCGATCGCAGATCACATAGTCGTGCCGCCCCACCAGCGCAGAGATAATGCCCACGTTGGCCTGAAAACCGGTGCCGAAGGTGACAACGCCGTCTTTCCGCAGGAACTTGCCCAGCGCGTCCTCCAGCTCCAGATGCATCTCCAGCGTGCCGTTCAGGAAGCGGGAGCCGGAGCAGCCGGTGCCGTAGCGTTCCAGCGCGTGGATGCCCGCCTCCACCACCTCGGGGTCGGTGGTCAGCCCCAAATAGTTGTTGGAGCCCAGCATGATGCGGCGCTTGCCCTCCATCATCACCTCCACGTCCTGTCGCGACTGTAAGGCGTGGAAGTAGGGGTACACGCCGTCCTCTTTCAGCTTCGTCGCCAGCGACGGTGCATAGCATTTCTCGAAAATGTCCATAGAACGCCTCCCTCGTTTCTGATATATAATATTAGATAATATAAATTTCTTAACAAGACCACGTTGTAAAAATCAGCTAAAAATATTATATATGCAGATATGGGAGTTGTCAATCAAAAGATATGCTTACCTCAACTGTCCAGCTTGTCCAGAATCTTAACGATGCCGCGGGACAGCGCCGCCGCGCCGCAGAGGGTACAAAACAGGGTGAAAGGCTCCATAAACAGTTCCTCCTTCGTGATTTTTCTCTATTGTACCCCGCTTAGTGTCCCAAAAAACGGACAGTTCTCCCCGCAAGCAAAAAAAGAACCGCCCGCAGGCGGTTCTTTTTTGGTTCAGCTCAGGAAATCTTTCAGCTTCTTGCTGCGGCTGGGGTGGCGCAGCTTGCGGAGGGCTTTCGCCTCGATCTGACGGATACGCTCACGGGTGACGTTGAACTCCTTGCCCACCTCTTCCAGCGTGCGGGTGCGGC
>CAZTHY010000204.1:0-2520 GCA_964613205.1 uncultured Oscillospiraceae bacterium | reverse complement strand
AAAAAAGAGCGCCGGAGGCGCTCTTTTTTACTCCAATTCCGTCACCGTGCCGGCGAAGAGGGGGAGACAGGCGTGGGTGTCCACGATCAGGTAGAGGAACGGCCTGTCCAGCGTGATGTGCTTTTCCACCATGGCATCGGCGGTGTTGACGTCTACTGACGTGACGGCGGCGGCCTTGGTGCCCTTCTCCGTTACCTCGATGCAGGTCTTGTGGCACACACCGGAGACGTAGAGCTGGTCGCCGTTGGCACTGCCCAGCAGCCGCAGGTCGGCGGCGGTGCTGTCGAAGAGGTCGGTAACGCCCATCTCCTCCAGCGCCTGACGCAGGTCGATGTCGGTGCTGCCGGTGAAGCGGGGGATGTCCACCTGCACCTGCTCGTACCGGTGGTCGCACAGCAGCTCATACAGCTTCTGACCGTCCAGCGACGACAGCAGCTCCGCCAGCGTGGTGCCCTCCTCCGGCAGCAGCGCCACGAAGGCGTACCGCCCGTCGCCGTAGGGCTTCAGAAAGCCCTCTGCGCCGTGGCCGGAGAGGTAGATATGCTCACAGCCGCTCATGTAGGCGGCCTCCTGCTTCTCGCCGTTGAGGGCGAGGAACGTGCCGTCCCAGTTGGCGTCGCTGTTGAAAGGCTCCTGCCACTTGCCGTCAAACACGGCGGTGTTGATGAGGTACATCATGGTGCGGGGCGACGGCTCCTCGGTGAGCAGCTCGTCGATAAGACCGTCGGTGTGCTTCTCCACCCAGTCGTTTACGTCGCTGACGAAGGTGCCGTCAAAGGGGGAGGAGTAGACCTCCGCGCCGTAGTAGTCCACACAGGTGCGCAGAAAGTCCTCCTCGGCACGGAACACGTCCCGCATCCACAGGGAGTTGCTCAGCGCCAGCGTGGTGTCCTTGCCCTTCTCCGGCAGACTCATGCGGAAGGTGTAGAGGTAGTCGTTCAGCTCCGCCAGCGTCATGCCGGTGATGTCCTCCACCTGGGTCAGCGTGGTGCCGGAGGCGCCGTTGGCGGTCATGCCCAGCGCGTACAGCACGGAAAGGGGCGAGAGCAGCGTGCTTTTCCGCCCTGCGTCGGTATTTTGCAGCAGGGCAAGGGCGAAGGCGGCCACGTCCTCGCCGCCCTCCGCCAGATCGGTGGCGGTGTCGAAGGTCTGCTGGCGGATGTCCGCCGTCAGCTCGCGGGCGTGGATGCCGCAACCTGTCAGCGGCAGCGCCAGCGATGCCGCCAGCACCAGCGCGGCCAGCCGCCTATATACACGCTTATGCATAAGCAGTCGTCTCCTTTCAGATCAGCGTTACCCTTTAGACGGAGAAACGGTGGAAAAGGTTTCCGGTGGGGTGAAAAATACCGCCATCAGCGCCGATGGCGGTATTTTGCCGGTTACTTGCAGTATTTCTCGATGTAGGCCGCCTGGCACTTCTCGATGATTTCCACGGCGGACTGACGGCTCAGCACGTCGCTGACCACCGTCTCCTTGCCCTCCAGACTCTTGTAGACGCGGAAGAAGTGGCGGATCTCGCTGGCCACATGGGCGGGCAGCTCGGAGATGTCGGTGTACAGGTGGTAGGTGGGATCCTCGAAGGGGATGGCGATGATCTTCTCATCCAGCGAACCGCTGTCCTCCATGGTGATGACGCCGATGGGGAAGCAGTGGACGAGACTCATGGGGCGGATGGATTCGCTGCACAGCACCAGCACGTCCAGCGGGTCGCCGTCGTCGGCCCAGGTGCGGGGAATGAAGCCGTAGTTGGCGGGGTAGTGGGTGGAGGTGTAGAGGATACGGTCCAGCCGCAGCATACCGGTGTCCTTGTCCATCTCGTACTTGTTCTTGGAGCCCTTCTCGATCTCGATAACGGCCCAGAAGTCCTCCGGCTTTACGCGGGACGGTGCAATGTCATGCCAAATATTCATAGAGTTGTCCTCCTTGTGATTCGTTCCGTACCCACTATTATAACGCAAGCAGCGCCGCGGTGCAACGGTCTTTCTTGGATTTGTCGAAATGTTTTTTCGGGAAAGGTGTTGACAGGCGGGGTCAATTGTGGTATCTTATATGGGTAATCCGGTTCGCCGGTGTGGTGGAATGGTAGACACAGGAGACTTAAAATCTCCCGGCAGCAATGCCGTACCGGTTCGAGTCCGGTCACCGGCACCACCCGGTACAGTGAAATATCGCGGAGTAGAGCAGTTGGCAGCTCGTCGGGCTCATAACCCGGAGGTCGGGGGTTCAAGTCCCTCCTCCGCAACCAGAAAGGAAAGACACGACAAAGTCGTGTCTTTCCTTTTTGGTTGCGTTACGGTTTTGCTTTGCAAAACCGGCCGCGCGAGCGCGGCTTTTGATGGAACGCGCAAGGGAAACCCGCTATGGTTTCCCCTGCACACATTCCCTTCCTTGCGAAATCAAGGGGTGCGGTGCGGGCCGTATATCATATCGCGCAGCGATATAGCATTTCCAAACAGACAAAGACTTTCCGAACAACAGAAAAAAGGCTGTCCTTACGGACAGCCTTTTGGTCCGAGTGTC
>CAZTHY010000203.1:0-2527 GCA_964613205.1 uncultured Oscillospiraceae bacterium | reverse complement strand
GTGGCCTCGGTGGAGGACGGTGCGCCCCGCGAGGCCATCGAGCTTTTAAGCGAGGCACGCTACCGCATTTTCGACACTATGGTGGAGCGGCAGACCTTCTCCTTCCTGGCCATTGGACGGCCTGAGACGGCGGGGTGCTACTGCAAGGTCAACGCCTATCTGAAAGAGGTCATCAACCTGCTGGCCGGCGACTTTGACTATGTGGTCATCGACGGCGAGGCGGGCATCGAGCAGATCAACCGCCGCGTCATGGAGAAGGTGACCCACCTTGTGCTCATCACCGACCCCAGCCGCAAGGGTACGCAGGTCATCGACACCATCAAGCGGGTGGCCGATGAGCTGGTGATGTATGACCGCTGCGGTGCCATCGTCAACCGTGTCACCGACCCTGCGCTCATCCCCTACATCCATGTAGAAGGCACAGAGCTTCTGACCACCATCGGCAGCGACGCACACCACGCCGCCAACGATATTCAGGGACTCAGTGTTTTTGAATTGCCGGAGGACGCCCCCGTCATCTCCGGTGCCAAGGAAGCCCTTACAAAACTCGGAATCTTATAAATACATTGGGAGAGAGGTGTAATTCTTGAGAGACCTGAAGCATTTGATCTACTTTGAAAGCCTGTTGGAGAACGCCGACAACGACCTTGTCAAACAGGCACAGGCGGAGGGTAAGCTGGCCATCGGCTATACCTGCTACCACATGCCGGAAGCGCTGCTGAACCTGCCCGGCTGCTTCTCCGTCCGTCTCCGCGCCCCCCGTACCGGTTCGCTGGACATCGCCACCTACTATATGTCCAACTATACCTGCGAGTACGCCCGTGCGCTGGTAGAGCGGGGCATGGAGGGCGGCTATCAGTTCCTGGATGCGCTGGCGGGTGTGGACGCCTGCTCCATGATGAACCGCGCCATGGAGCATTTCGAGATCCTCCAGATGAACGACAAGCCCAACTTCTTCGTCACCCACTGCGACATCCCCTTCAAGATCACCGACTACACGCTGGAGTCCTACGTCAAGCAGATGCGCCACCGTGTGCTGGAGCCCCTCCACGAGAAGTACGGCGTGGACATCTCCGACGCGGCCATCCGTCAGGCGGTAGCCGAGCACAACGAGGTGTGCGCCATCATCAGCGAGATCGGTGAGATGCGCAAGGAGGCCAATCCGGTCATCACCGGCTATGAGTTCCATGTGCTGAATCTGGTGAGTTTCACCTGTCCCAAGTATCTCATCCTCCCCTACCTGCGGGAGACGCTGACAGAGCTGAAAAAGCGCAAGCCCGATCCCAAGCCCGCTTTCCGCGCAAGAGTGGCCATCGTGGGCAGCGAGATCGACGATCCCCAGCTCACCAAGCTCATCGAGGGCTGCGGCGCACTGGTGGTGGCCGACCGCTTCTGCTTCGGCTCCACCCCGGGTCGCGAGATCATCGAGCTGAACGACGAGGACGATGTGCTGTCCCAGATCTGTCTCCACATCATGCAGCACTCCGAGTGCGCCCGCTACATCGCCGACGAGAAGGTCTTGCAGCGCCGTGAGACGGCGGATCGTCTCGCCCGGGAGTACCACGCCGACGGTATCATCTACGAGCAGATGAAGTACTGCGACTACTGGGGCTTCGAGCGTGCGCTGGTGAGCCACATCATGCACGAGGAATACCAGTGGCCGGTGCTGAGTATCGACCGACTGTACAACAACGGCAACTCCGGCCAGCTCCGCACCCGTGTGCAGGCCTTCGTGGAGTCGCTGGAGATCAAGAAGCTCCACAAGGAGAACGGAGGTGCTAACTGATGGCTGATAAGAAGAAAAAGTTCCCCGATCCCTCCTTCTTCCGTGCCAAGGACAACATGGAATGGAAGAAGCAGGCGGAAAACCTGAAAGAGGTAGGCGCCATCGCCCTCGACCTCATCAAGGGTACCGACTGGAAAGCCTTCGGCGCACGTCAGAAGGCCAATCTGCTGGATGACCTGAACCGCGTCAAGCGGGAGGCCAAGACCGTGGCGGCTATGTCCAATGCCGAGCGTCTCGACCTGCTGAAAAACGGCGAAAAGCATCTGGGCACGCTGTACCGCAAGGGCGATATGGCCACCGTCCGCCGTGAGTGGAAGGGCGTGGAGAGCACCTATGTGGACTTCACCGGCTGGCTGAAGATGTGGGGTATGCTGCTGGGCACCTTCTCCAAGGATCTCGTCCCCGCGCTGAACACCACCTTCTGGTACCGCTGGATGATCTCCTATATGTGCTGCATCGGCTTCATGGACAAGAACACGCTGGGTCAGCGGGGCAACGCGTTGCGGATGAGCCACCTGATGACCTACGACATTTTCCGCTATGTGGCGGAGAATCTGGTGTTCATCGCCAAGTGCGACGGCAAGAACGGCAACAGCCGTGAGCTGAACAAGAAGCTGGTACTGTTCGATGAGATGACCATGGGGCAGATCATCACCGGTTTCCCCGATCTGCTGGGTATCCCCTACCAGCTCATGCCGGTGTTCCTGGTGTCCGAGATCGACCAGCTCACCTGCATCCCCT
>CAZTHY010000202.1:0-2551 GCA_964613205.1 uncultured Oscillospiraceae bacterium | reverse complement strand
CCCACCCCCACTGAGAAGATCGAGGCTCCCAAGACCTTTGACGCCGGTATCGCCGTCTATGGCGTGTCCGCTCTGCTCAGCCTCACCGGCAGCGCCTGGGTCGTCACCCGCCGCCGCGACCGGTAACATCGGGGAACCGAACAACACTATATAAATCATAACAGCGCGACCGCAGGACGCCCGCCCGAAATCGGGCGGTGCGTCCTGTTCGCATATCCTCACGTTCCCGCGTGAGACGCAAACATCCGGAATGGGAAGAAACAGAAAGGAGAAAACACTATGGGTTTGATCAAAGCAGCATTGGGCAGCTTCGGCGGCACGATGGCCGACCAGTGGAAGGAATACTTCTACTGTGACGCAATGGAGGAAAACGTGCTGGCGGTGAAGGGGCAGAAGCGCGCCTCGGGACGTTCCAGCAACACCAAGGGCAGCGACAACGTCATCACCAACGGCTCCGTCATCGCCGTGGCCGACGGCCAGTGCATGATGATCGTCGATCAGGGGCGCATCATTGAGGTGTGCGCCGAGCCCGGCGAGTTTACTTACGATATGTCCACCGAGCCGTCCATCTTCACCGGCGACCTCAAGAGCGGCATCAAAAACGTCATCGACACCATGAGCAACCGCTTCGTCTTTGGCGGCGAACCTCCCAAGGACCAGCGCATCTACTACTTCAACACCAAGGAGCTGATGGGCAACAAGTACGGCACCCCCTCCCCCGTCCCCTTCCGCGTCGTTGACCAGCGCGCCGGTATCGACATCGACGTGGGCATCCGCTGCTTCGGCGAGTACAGCTACAAGGTCACCAATCCGGTACTGTTCTATACCAACGTCTGCGGCAACGTGGCCGAGGCCTATACCCGCGACAAGCTGGACAGCCAGCTCAAGACCGAGCTGCTCACCGCCCTCCAGCCCGCCTTCGCCAAGATCGGCGAGAGCGGCATCCGCTACTCCGCCCTCCCCGGCCACACCATGGAGATGGCCGACGCCCTCAACGAGGTGCTGAGCAAGAAGTGGCGTGACCTCCGCGGTATCGAGATCGTGTCCTTCGGCGTGTCCAGCGTCACCGCCGACGAAGAGGACGAGAAGATGCTCAAGGAGCTGCAGCGCAACGCCGCCTTCACCGATCCCACCCGCGCCGCCGCCCATCTGGTGGCCAGCCAGGGCGATGCCATGAAGATGGCCGCCAGCAACACCGCCACCGGCCCCGCCATGGCGTTTATGGGCATGAACATGGCCGGTCAGGCCGGCGGCATGAACGCCCAAAGCCTGTTCCAGATGGGTCAGCAGCAGCAGATGCAGCAACAGCAGATGCAGCAGCAGCCCGCCGCACCCGCTGCGCCTGCTGCCGGCGGCTGGACGTGCGCCTGCGGCAGCGTCAACACCGGCAAGTTCTGCGCCAACTGCGGCTCTCCCAAGCCCGCACCCGCCGGCGAGTGGAAATGTGCCTGCGGCGCGGTGAACAGCGGCAAATTCTGCGCCGAGTGCGGCTCTCCCCGCCCCGCCGCCGAGTGGACGTGTGCCTGCGGCGCGGTGAACAGCGGCAAGTTCTGTGCCAACTGCGGCACGCCCCGCCCGTAATATGAAGAAGGTCATCGTGGCCATCATATTGGGTGCGGTGCTGTTGGGCGGCGCGATTTGGGGCGGTACGGCGCTCTATCGCCACCTCGTCACCGACCGCGTCAGCGACTACGGCGGCATGGAAAACCCCGACTACACCGAGGAAATGGAGCAAGAGGACAACCAACACCACACCGACATGACAGAATAAGGAGAACAACATGGGACTTTTCGGAAACCTGTTTGACAAGAAGGAATGCTCCGTCTGCGGCGGAGAGATCGGCCTTTTGGGCAACCGCAAGCTGGAGGACGGCAACCTGTGCAAGAACTGCGCCAGAAAGCTGTCCCCCTGGTTCAACGAGCGCCGTCACTCCACCGTGGAGGAGATCAAGCAGCAGTTGGCCTACCGCGAGGAGAACCAGAACAAGGTGCGTCAGTTCAGCGCCACCCGCACCATCGGCGAGGACTGGCGTGTGATGCTGGACGAGAGCCACGGCTGGCTGGCCGTCACCGATGGCCGCAACTTCGTCAACGACAACCCCGACATCGTGGACTTCACCGCCGTCACCGGCTGCCGCATGGACATCGACGAGAACCGCACGGAGCTGAAGCGTGAAGGCCCCGACGGTCAGCGTCTCAGCTACAACCCGCCCCGCTACGAGTACACCTATCAGTTCAACGTCATCATCACCGTCAACCACCCCTACTTCGACGAGATGCGCTTCCGCGTCAATCCCTCCTCCGTGCAGGTGGAGCAGGGCGTGTCCACCGGCGTAGGCGGCAGCTTCGGACGGCTGCTGGATAATCTGGCCAGCAGCGGCTTCGATCCCATGAACGACCATCAGTACCGCCTGTACTACAACATGGCGCAGGAGATGATCAACGAGCTGAACCGCGTCCGCGGCGTCGGTCAGCCTGCCAGTTACGGCGCCGCCCCTATGGGCTACGGTCAGCAGCCCATGCAGCAGCAGCCCATGTACGGTCAGCCCCA
>CAZTHY010000201.1:0-2569 GCA_964613205.1 uncultured Oscillospiraceae bacterium | reverse complement strand
GCTACTTCCGCCTGAGCTACTGCGTGTCCAACGACATGATCCGCCGCAGCCTGCCCGCCTTCAAGGCCATGATCGAGAGCTTCTAAGAAGTCATCCTTCCTACGAAAAGGACACCCGCCTGTGCGGGTGTCCTTTTTTCCTGTTTTGTACAAAGGGCGGCTTTTCCGTTTCCTCATATTCGGGGAATTGATGCTTGCAAAAAGGCGGAAAATCCTCTATAATATACGGCATATTATTACTGAAAAAAGAGGTGTTTCACGCATGAGTAAAGTGACGATCCCTGCGGGGTACAAAACGCCGCTGTCCACCTATGAGATGCAGCGCGCCATCGAGTTCATTAAGAGCAATTTTCAGGTGAATTTGGGGCAGGCGCTGAATTTGCGGCGTGTCTCCGCTCCGCTGTTCGTGGATGAGAATTCCGGTCTGAACGATAATCTCAACGGCGTGGAGCGCCCTGTGTCCTTCGATATCCCCGACGTTCACTCCAACGCGCAGGTGGTACATTCGCTGGCCAAGTGGAAGCGTCTTGCCTTGCAGCGCTACGATTTCAAGCCTGGCAAGGGTCTGTTTACCGACATGAACGCCATCCGCCGCGACGAGGAAGTGGACAACCTCCACTCCATCTACGTCGATCAGTGGGACTGGGAAAAGGTCATCGATCGCCGCGACCGCAATGTGGCCTATCTGGAGCAGACCGTCCGTGCCATCGTGGGTGCCGTGGTGGAGACCAACGACGCCTTGCAGATCGCCTTCCCCAGCCTCCATACGGTGCTGGATCGGAACGTCTACTTCGTCACCACGCAGGAGCTGGAGGATCGCTGGCCGGACTACACCGCCAAACAGCGTGAGGATGCCATCTGCCGTGAGCACCACACTGTGTTCCTCATGCAGATCGGCGACGACCTCAAGCGCAGCGGCAAGCCCCACGACGGCCGCGCCCCCGACTACGATGACTGGTCACTGAACGGCGATATCCTCATGTACAACCCCATCCTCGACCGCTCCTTCGAGATCTCCTCCATGGGCATCCGTGTGGACGAGGCGGCCATGGACTACCAGCTCAACAAGCGGGGCTGCAACGACCGCCGCGAGCTGCCCTTCCACAAGCTGCTGCTGGCGGGCAAGCTGCCGCTGACCATCGGCGGCGGTATCGGCCAGAGCCGCCTGTGTATGCTGATGATCGGCACCTGCCACATCGGCGAGGTGCAGGCCAGCCTGTGGGATCGCGACACGCTGGACACCTGCGAGAAAGCAGGGGTCATGATCCTGTAATGACGGAAAAGGAAAAGTGCCGGCTCCAAATGCTGTACGATGCCAACTTCGATCAGGAGCTGATCGACGAACGCGCCCGCTGCCGTCAGCGCTGCTGGGCGTACAATCAGATCCAGCCCGACGATATGGCCGGTCAGCGGAAGGCCATGCAGGCCATTTTGGGCAGCACCAAGGGTGAGTTTCAGGTCATGGCGCCCTTTTGGTGCGACTACGGCTACAACATCCATGTGGGCGAGAACTTCTTCGCCAACTACAACACCGTCATTCTCGACGCGGGCAAGGTCACCTTCGGCAGCGACGTGTTTATCGCGCCGGACTGCTGCTTCACCACGGCAGGCCACCCCATCGACTATCCCCGCCGCAACGCCGGTTTAGAGTACGCCTACCCCATCACCGTGGGCGATAACGTGTGGTTCGGTGCCGGTGTGAAGGTGATGCCAGGCGTCACCATCGGCAGCAACGTGGTCATCGGCGGCGGCAGCGTGGTGGTGAAGGACATCCCCGCCAATTCCGTGGCCGTGGGCAACCCCTGCCGCGTCATCCGCCCCATCACCGAGGAGGACGAAAAGCGCTGCTGGGACAGATGCCCCACCGAAAACAAGTAAAAAAATGGCCCCTCCCTCCGGTTCTCGGAGAGAGGGGTCGCTTTTTGGCTCCTTATGCTTCACTGGTTCCCTGCCGCAGCTCGTCCTCCAGCCGCTGCAATTCCGCCAGCATACTGTCAAAGGCGGAGTAGTCGGCGCTCTCCACCTCGTCCACGGCGCGGTGGAGCTGCTCCAACAGAGCGGCGTTGGTGGTGAGATAGCTGCTGCGGCGCTGGCTGCACCAGGCACGCTGCTGGGCGATGCACTGGGCAAGGCGCTCCATGGCCTTGGCGCGGAATTCCTCCGTGCGGCGGTGGGCGCTGATCTCAATGTCGGCGATGTGGTCTTTCAGCGACTGGTACTCCGCCGCAGGGAGACGCAGACTGTCGTTCTCCTGCCGCAGGGCGGACAGTTCCCCCTCCAGCGCGGCCAAGCGCTGCTGCAAGCGGCTGTTGTCCTCCCGCAGTTGGGCGTCCTCGCCGGTGAGACGGCGCAGCGCGTCGCACTCCGCCGCCAGTTCCTCCCGCTCACGGCGCAGCGTGTCGTTCTCCGTCTGCAATTCGTCCAGTCGGGACTGATTCTCCGCAGCGGTCTTTTCGATAAACGCCACCACGTCCTCCCGATCAAATCCGCCGAACAGACAAGTCTTAAAACTGGCATCCATACCAAGCACCTTCACTTTCCTTTTGCTTTTCTACAATATAACACAAAAT
>CAZTHY010000200.1:0-2575 GCA_964613205.1 uncultured Oscillospiraceae bacterium | reverse complement strand
CCAGACGGTGGACGCGGGGCGTCATGACGTTGGAGATGGCGTTGCCGAAGGCCAGGTAGTAGGTGTTGAGCTGGGAGGCGATGACGTACACGGTGACGGCGGTAGAGCCGTGGATCCACGTCAGCAGCAGCCGGTCGATGGACCAGTTGAAATTGTCCACCACGATGCCGATGAACACATACAGCGTAAAGCCGAACATCTCCCGCAGCAGACCGAAATCGTACTTGCGGAAGGAGAAGGGCATTTTCAGCTTGCCCAGACAGTACACCACGTTGATAACGCCGCTGACGATGGTGAAGGCCAGCGACACGAAGGTCAGCATGACGGAGCGGTAGCCCATCAGCAGCAGGGGGATCATGATGAGGGGGTTCAGCACCTGCTTGCCCATGGCCACCAGCTTTTGGAACAGGTACTGCTCGTTGATGGTGACGTGGCTTTCAAAGACGCTGATGGGGAACGTCAGCGCCGCGTTGACGGTCAGGATACGCAGCAGCCTCTGCGCCAGGTCGATCTCCTCCGCCGTCAGCTTCTTGCCGAACACCACATCGCAGTAGGAAAGGCCGAAGCCGATGACCAGCACCAGCACGCCCAGCACCAGATAGGTCAGCAGGAACATACCGTTCAGCTTGGCGCAGCCCTGCTTGTCGCCGGCGGCGCGGAAGCGGGAGTAGTAGCGCACATAGGCGCTGCCCAGTCCGAAGCTCAGCAGGTTCAGGTAGGAGATGATGGGCAGCACCGCCTGATAGACGCCGAACTCGCTGTCGCCCAGCTGCTGGAGCATGATGGGGGTATAGACCAGTGAGATGATGGTGCTCAAGCCCATGGACAGGTAGCTCAGCACCGCACCGGCTCGTATTTGATTGACGTGCACAGCCGTGCCCCCTTCCCTGTTTCCATAGAATAGCACTTTATTATAGCCGAAAAATGTCTTTGTGTAAAGGTGGATGAGGAAAATTATGCCGATTTGCGTGAAAAAGCCCTCCCCGAGGGGGAGGTGTTGTCTCCGTTGTAGGGGCGGACGACTCTGTCCGCCCAATGCAGGAAGTGCGATAGACGTATGCAAAACGATAAACAAAAAGGTCTTATCGTTGGTCGTAGGGCGGGGTGACCTCACCCCGCCGTTTCGCCGCAGCGCGGCGAAAAAAGCCTCCCCTTTTCAAAGGGGAGGTGGCAACGCGAAGCGTTGACGGAAGGGATCATTGCACCGCACCGGAGGAATCCCCTCAGTCACCCTTCGGGTGACAGCTCCCCTTACAGGTAAGGGGAGCCTGGGCGGACAGAGTCGTCCGCCCCTACGAATTATTATCTCTCCCCAACGAACAGGGCTTTTACCTCTCCCCTGCAAACAACCCGTCGAAATACTTATACAGCGGCATGAGGGACTGGAAGCCGTCGATCATGTCCTGCGCCAGCTCCGGTGAGAAGATGCGCTCGTCCGGCGGCAGCTCGTGCTGGAGGTTGATGGACTTTTTCTGATACCATGGCCGCAGCAGATCGGACACCTCTCCCCTGCTGCGGGCGTATTCGGGGCCGGCCAGCTCGAACTGAGTCTGCTTGTTAAACTTCCGCACCAGCTTTGCCAGCTCCTCGGGATGCTCGTCGATGCGCTGGCGGTAGGCCTCCATCAGCGACGCTTTCGGCGCCCAGAAGCCCATGCCGTAGCTGTAATAGTCCGGTGCGATCTCAAAGTAGAACGTGGGCCGCCCCGTCCAGTCATCGTCGCCGGTGCGGATGCAGAACCACAGGTGATCCTTGTAAGGCCCCCGACCGTGGAGACGGCGGGCATCGCGGTAGATGCGGGAGAGCTTCAGCAGAAACGGCTCTTTGGGGTACAGCTCGTGGATGGCGTCGTAGACCTGCTCGCCCAGCGCCCGCGTCGGCTCCAGCACATGGCGCTGGTAGTCCTCCTTGTGCGCCATGAACCAGCTGCGCTCGTTGTTGAACCGTATGCCCCACAGGAAGTCCAGCGTCTCCTGCGTGTAGCCGTGAAATGCCATAAAACCACTCCATTCCGTATATTTCGCCATGTATTATACTATTTGTGATGGCTTTTGTCCACCCAAAACGGGAAAAACGGGCGCACGAAGCGCCCGCTTTCCGCTATATCTTTCTCTCCCTTAGGGGTATAGGTGTCCTTACAGCGCCTTCTTGGCGGCCTCGCGGCCGGCACGGAACGCCTTCAGGTTCAGCTCCTTGACCTTGGCGGGGACGGTCTCCGCCACGACTTCCTCCCAGTCGATCTCGGGGCAGCCCAGAGAATCGCACATGGCACCGAACAGCACCACGTTCATGCACTTGGCGTTGCCCAGCTCGATGGCGATGTCGCTGGCGGGAACAGCGATGGTCTTAAAGGTCTTCTGCATGGCCTCGATGCAGCCCTGAGGATACTCCTCGGCGCCAGAGGCGATGGTGGTGGACTTGATGGCATAGTCGTTGATGACGGCCACGCCGTTGGGGTTCAGGAACTCCGCATAGCGGACGGCTTCCATCTTCTCCAGCGCCACCATGATGTCGGCTTCACCCTTGCCGAACACGGGGCCGTAGACCTTCTTGCCCCAGCGCACCTGGGTGGACA
>CAZTHY010000199.1:0-2577 GCA_964613205.1 uncultured Oscillospiraceae bacterium | reverse complement strand
TCTGAATGAAGTCCTGATGGGGGTGCTTCCGGCCGCCCTGAGGCGGCACGTTGGCCACGGTGCCCTCCAGAATCTTCAGCAGCGCCTGCTGCACGCCTTCACCGGAGACGTCCCGTGTGATGGAGGTGTTTTCGCTCTTGCGGGCGATCTTGTCGATCTCATCCACATAGATGATGCCGCGCTCGGCCAGCTCCACATCGTAATCCGCCGCCTGCAGCAGCCGCAGCAGGATGTTCTCCACGTCGTCGCCCACATAGCCGGCCTCCGTCAGCGTGGTGGCATCGGCGATGGCAAAGGGCACTTCCAGCACCTTGGCCAGCGTTTGGGCGAACAGCGTCTTGCCGGAACCGGTGGGGCCGATCATGAGGATATTGCTCTTTTGCAGCTCCACGTCCTCGCCGCCGCCGTAGAAAATGCGCTTATAGTGGTTGTACACCGCCACGGACAGCGCTACCTTGGCCGCCTCCTGTCCCACCACATACTGATCCAGTACGGCGTGTATTTCCTTGGGGGTAGGAAGGTGATCCAGCTCGCCGCAGCCCCCCTGGGCGGGCTCATCGTAATAACCGTCGTCCAGAATGGACATACAGAGCTGAACGCACTGGTCGCAGATACGGACACCAGGGCCCTGTATCATGCGGTGTACCTCTCCTTCCGGCTTGCCGCAGAAGGAGCAGCGCAGCTCTTTCTTTTCGTCTGCCATGCCCTTTTACCTCTTGTAGATGACCTTGTCCACGAGGCCGTATTCTTTGGCTTCCTCGGCGGACATCCAGTTGTCCCGCTCGGAGTCGGCCTTGATCTGCTCCACCGGCTTGCCGGTGTTTTCGCTGAGGATACGGTTCAGCCGCTGCTTGATCTTCAGGAAGTGCTCCACGTCGATCTCCATATCCGTCACCTTGCCCTGGGTACCGGCAGAGGGCTGGTGGATCATGATCTCCGCGTTGGGCAGGGCGATACGCTTGCCCTTGGCACCGCTGGACAGCAGAAAGGCACCCATGCTGGCGGCCATACCGATGCAGATGGTGGACACGTCGCACTTGATGTACTGCATCGTGTCGTAGATGGCCATGCCCGCCGTCACGCTGCCGCCGGGGCTGTTGATATACATTTGGATGTCCTTGTCGGGATCCTGCGCTTCCAGATACAGAAGCTGCGCCACCACCAAGCTGGCGGTAGTGTCGTTCACCTCTTCACCGAGGAAGATGATGCGGTCGTTGAGCAGGCGGGAGAAAATGTCGTAGGAACGCTCACCGCGGTTGGTCTGCTCCACCACATAGGGGACTAAACTCATAGAAATGCCTCCTTATTGATCGTGCTGCTGAGAGTATACCCACCGTACCACTGTTTTCAAAAATGCCGTGGCGCGGCGGGAAAACTTTTTTCCCGCCGCAGCCGGCTCGTATAGTTCTCTCTTTACTTGAAAGGCGTTATTCCGCCGCCTCGTCCTTCTTGGCCGCCTTCTTGGCGGTGGACTTCTTGGCGGGAGCCTTCTTGGCAGGCTTCTCCTCGGCGGACTCGGCCTTCTCCTCGGCCTTCTCCTCCACAGGAGCCACTGCCACGGCGCTGTCGGCCACCAGCTTGATGACCTTCTCGCGGATGACCTGCTCCTTCACGTCCTCGGGACGCAGGTACTTCTTCACGGTCTCCAGCTCCATGCCGTACTTCTCGGCCACATTCTTGATCTCGGCCTCCACCTCATCGTCGGTAGCTTCCAGCTTCTCCTCCTTGATGATGGCGGCGATAGCCAGATCCATCTTCACCTGCTGCTGGGCAGGAGCGGCAGCCTGTGCCATGAACTCGGCCTCGGTAGCGCCGGTCATCTTCAGGTACTGGTCGTAGGGGATGCCCTGAGACGCCAACTGCTGCTTGAAGTTCTCCATCATCTGAGCGGCCTGTGCGTCGATCATCTCCTGAGGAATGTCGGCCTCCACAGCCTCGGCCACCTTGCTCATCAGCACGTCCTCAAAGGCGCGCTGGGCGGACTCGGTGCGCTCGGCGATCATCTTCTTCTTGATGTCGGCCTTCAGCTCCTTGAGGGTGTCGAACTCGGACACGTCCTTGGCGAACTCGTCATCGATGGCGGGCACTTCCTTCACCTTGACCTCGTTGACCTTGACGTGGAACACCACGGGCTTGCCGGCCAGCTCGGGGGTGTAGTTCTCGGGGAAGGTGATGTCGATGTCCTTCTCCTCACCGGCCTTCATGCCGATGAGCTGATCCTCGAAGCCGGGGACGAAGCTGCCGGAGCCGATCTCCAGATCGAAGTTCTCGCCCTTGCCGCCGTCGAAGGCCACGCCGTTGTCGAAGCCCTCGAAGTCGATGTCGGCGGTGTCGCCCTTCTTCACGGCGCGCTCCACGGACACGAGACGGCTGTTGCGGTCGGCCATCTCCTTGAGACGTGCGTTGACGTCGGCAGCGGCCACCTTGACCTCCGCCTTGGGCGCTTCCAGACCCTTGTACTGACCCAGCTTCACCTCGGGATAGACCGCCACGGTGCACTTGAACACCACGCCGTCCTTGGTGCAGCTCTCCAGCTCCACATCGGGGTAGCCCACTACGTTCAGCTCCTGCTCGGTG
>CAZTHY010000198.1:0-2660 GCA_964613205.1 uncultured Oscillospiraceae bacterium | reverse complement strand
AGCGCCAAGCCTGTCATTCCGAGTCAGTGACCGACGTCACTGGCGTGGGAATCCGTATCCCCATAGGCAAGGTGTAATGCACGGCATGGCAAGGGGAGAACGGATTGCCGCACCAGTCTGCGGACTGGTTCGCAATGACATGATTGATGGTTTCCCCTTTCACCCAAACCTTTTATTCGCGGCGGTGCCTGCGTGCGGGTCGATGTGGGCATCGACCCCTACGAAAGAGAGCGCGACCCTATGTTCAACGAAAAATCTGCACCCTCTGCACGCAAAAAGAGACGGCTTGCGCCGTCTCTTTTGTTCGTCTTTATTCCTCTTTGTTATTCCTCCGCCGGTGTCGGCAGGGCGATGGGGGTGGTGAGGCGCTCCAGGGAGTCGGCGGGGACTAAGATGCCGTCGGTGGGGGTGAAGCGGATGGTCACGCTGTCGCCGGTGTTGAGGATGACCGCCTCCGGCGCGTCGGCGGCGGAGATGAGGTAATACGTCTCGCTGCCGGTCAGACGGATGTAGTAGACGGTGTTGCCCTCCACCACGGCGCTGCGGAGGTCACCGATGATGCCGATGGCGGTGTCCAGCGTCCCGACCTCCGGTACGGTGCTGTCCTCCGCGCCGATGAGGTCTTTCTCCAGCAGCATCTTGCGGTAGTTGACCTCGCACTCCTCCACGGTGGCACCGGTGGCCACGATCTGATACTGGCTGACGTTGACCATGGCGTACATCTTCACCAACGCCGCGTCGTCCTTCAGCGCCATGAAATAGGTGGGCTGTCCGGCGGTGTTCAGCAGCAGTGGGAAGGTGGCCTTGTACTTCATCTGCTGCACCTGACCCTCGGCGCTGTCCATGGCGGAGTACTCCTTGGCACCGGCGATCTGGTAGAAGCTGGTCTCCTTGGTGCGCTGGTTGGAGAGGATGAAGCCGATGTTGGACTCGTCGGACACCACGGAGGTGACACCGGTGTACATATACACGTCGTCACCGATGGCGATGTAGTTGTACCCCTCGGTGGTGATGGTAACACCCCGCTGGCCGAAGATGGAGTTGAGGAAGCCGTTGATATACGCGCCGTGCTTGTCGTACTGCTCCATGATAAGCTCGGCGGTGTAGACGTGATCCACCCAGCTGGGCACGTCGCCGGTGGCGTAATAGACGCTCTCGCCGGTAACGGCGTTCACCAGCACCGCACCGATGATGTCACGGCCACCGAACAGGCCGATGGTGTGGCTGAGACGGGGACACACCCACCAGGGATCGCCGTTTTCGTCGATCTCAAAGGCGGGGTCGTCGAACATATAGAGGGGGTAGTGGAACCGCAGGTGGCGGTACAGGTTGCGGCTGAAATGCTCAGCGGTGGTGTAGCGGATGCCGTCATCCAGCCGCACCATCTCCACGTTCTGCGTCACCATGTCGATGAGCAGGTAGGCGGGCAAGCCCTCGGAGCGGTTGTTCAGCCACTTGATCAAATCGCCGTACCGCAGCGGTGTCACCCGCACAGGGCGACCCTGATAGTTGATCTGGGTATAGTCGTCGGCCACCTCGAACTGGGAGACCATATCTGCCAGCTCGCCCAGCTTGCGGTTGCCCAGCTTGGTGGCGGATTCCGCGTCCAGCATGGGGATCTGGTCGTAGCTGATCTCCTCGATCTCGGAGGTAAAGTCGCCGTCGCTGACGGTGAGCAGGTCACGGTAGTCGGCGGCGCGGAACACCTGCCAGCCGATGGCGCTGCCGATCAGCGCCGTGGCCACCAGTGCGATGGCGGCAAACAGGGGGATGGCGCACTGCTTCTTCAAAAAGCCGAAGTAGCCCTTGGCGCCGGTGCCCTGAAAGCCGGAGGTCAATATGGCGCACAGGGCGTAGACGGCGCAGGTCAGCAGCGCGAAGGCGTAAAACTCCTCGCTTTTCAGGTTGATGGGCGGCAGCACCACATAGAAGTACACGGCGGCGAACACCAGCGTCACGCCGATGTTCAGCAGCGTCCGTCCCAGCGGCGTGCCTACCGCTTTCCGCTCCCGCTTGGGGTGGGGCTGATGGGCAAAGCCCTGGAAGTTGGGATCGTTCCAGTTTGTGTTCATAAGATTTCCTTTCCCGTATCATGACTTTTCAACGCCATTATAGACACAGAGCGGGAAAATGTCCAGCATTTTTAAGTAGCGGCAGGCGATTTTTTACGCCGAGGGCGCAACTTGAAGTTGTCAGGGCAGAACATTTCGAATTTTACTATGCTTTTGCATAGCAAAAGAGCGCCGCAGCAGCGGCGCTCTTTTTTGCGTTTTGTTACTTGCTCAGGTACTCGTCGATGGACTTGGCGCCCAGCTTACCGGCACCCATGGCCAGAATGACGGTGGCCGCACCGGTGACGGCGTCGCCGCCGGCGTACACCGCCTGACGGGAGGTAAGGCCGTCCTCGTTGACGATGATACCGCCCTTGCGGTTGACCTCCAGCCCCTTGGTGGTGGACTTGATGAGGGGGTTGGGGTTGGTGCCCAGAGACATGATGACCGCGTCCACCGGCAGGTCGAACTCGCTGCCCTTCTTCTCCACGGGGCGGCGGCGGCCGGAGGCATCCGGCTCACCCAGCTCCATCTCAATGCAGGTCATGGACTTAACGCAGTCCTGCTCGTCGCCGTTGATCTGGACGGGGTTGTTCAGCGTCTTGAAGA
>CAZTHY010000197.1:0-2671 GCA_964613205.1 uncultured Oscillospiraceae bacterium | reverse complement strand
TTCACGGCGGGCGGCGGGGTGAGGTCACCCCGCCCTACGCTCTATCGGGGCGTTTCGATTGATGTTACATATACGTCTGTCGGGGCGGTTGCATCGGGCGGACAGGGTCGTCCGCCCCTACAACGGAGAATCGCCGTTCCAACGAACGCCCTCACTCCACCCCGCGGTAGAACAGGCCTCTTGTCACGTCCTCATCCGCCGTTACCGTGCCTTCGTTGTGGGCGCGGAGGAGGGCGGCGCATTGGGCGGGAGTTTCGGTGGTGAAGCGCAGGCGGCCATAGGTCAGGCCGCAGCGGAATACTTCCGGCTTGTCGGCCAGCACCAGCGTGTGGCCGTTTTCGATCTCACAGCGGCAGCCGTAGCCGCACAGCACGGGGAATTGCGCCCCTGTCCGGTCGGTGAGGACGCTGCCCTCGCCGTGGGTGCAGCCCACCGTGTTCCGCGTGACGCAATTTTCCATCACCATCAGCGGCAGGCGGCCATAGATGATGGCCTCGCAGGGCAGGTGCTTGTCCAGATCCCGCATCTGCTGCCACCGCAGCTCAAAGCTGACCGTGGCGGAATCCAGCCCCATCTCCTTCCAGAAATGGAGGGCGGGCGAGTTGTAGATATTCAGCCCGAAGTTGCCCCGCAGTGTCTTGCCCAGCCCCTTGGCGATGGGCAGGTGTCCCAGATTGCCGATGGACACCGACGTGACCTCCGGATGGCGCTCCAGAATGGCGCGGAGCTTCCCCTCGTCCGCCGTGCGGTAGATACGGGGCAGCAGGGCGCAGAGCTCGGTGGCCTCGCGGTCGAAATCGGGGATGGTCACCTCGTCCAGCAGCTCCACCGGAAGGTAGACGATGGCCGGCTTTTCCGCCAGCAGTTCCGGTGTCAGCTGTTCCGCCTTTGCGATGGAGCAGGTGAAGCGCAGCGTGGCCGCATTCTCCGGCGCTTCCGGCAGGGGAGAGACGTCACAGACGCGGCGCACCGGCTTGGCGATTCTGGCAGCGGCCAGCGCGGCCAGCGCGTCACGGCGCAGCGCGTTGATGTCGGCGGCGCGGAGCATCAGGTTGTCGCCCAGCGTCACGTCGATGGTTTTCGCGTCGAACACGGTGGTGCCGGTCTTGGAGAGACGCTCCTGCACCTCCGCCGCTGTCAGCGCTTTGTTCCGCGCGATCTCCGGTATGGCACCGGTGACGGTGACGGTGTGTACGCCGTCGCTGGCCGTCAGTCGGGCGGGCTGGTCTGCCTGCAAAACGGCGGTCAAAGACACGGAAATCCGCTTGTGTTCGCCGTTTTCATACAGCGTGCGGGCGTAGTCGTACAGCTCCTTCGGCTCCGGCGTGTTTTCGGGGCGGGTGCCCAGCATGAACTTGCCGTTCCTGCCCAGCCAGTAGCCATCGGTGAAGCCGCTGCGGGAGAAGGCCAGCTCCAGCTGGCGCTGTTCGTCCTTCGTGGGCTGCCGCTTCTCGTCGATGAGACGGCGATAGATGGACGTGATGACGGCCACATACTCCGGCCGCTTCATCCGTCCCTCCAACTTGACGCAGCGCACGCCCATTTCCTCCATCTCCTGCAAGTAGGGAGACAGGTTGTTGTCCTTCAGACTCAGGGGGAACTGATTGCGGCAGGGGGCGTTGACGCCGTAGGGCAGCCGGCAGGGCTGGGCGCAGGCGCCCCGATTGCCGCTGCGCTGACCCAGCACGGCAGACATCTCGCACTGGCCGGAGTAGCTCATGCACAGTGCGCCGTGGCCGAATACCTCCACCTCGGCGCAGTGGCTTTCGCAGATCTCCCGCACCTCGTCGCGGCTCAGTTCGCGGGCCAGTACCACCCGCTCCATGCCCAATTTCGCCGCTTCCTCCGCACCGCCCCTGGTGAACAAGCTCATCTGGGTGCTGGCGTGAAGGGGCTGGTCGGGTGTCATCTGACGGGCGAGGGACAGCAGTCCCCAGTCCTGTACCAGCACTGCATCCACGCCCATGTCGTTGGCCTTCCGCAGCGTTTCCAGCGCCTGGGGCAGCTCACGGTCGGTCAGCAGCGTGTTCAGTGTCAGAAAGACGCGGGTGCCGCGGAGGTGGCAGTAGTCCACCGCCTGGGCGAATTCCTCATCGGTGAAATTGCGGGCGCTGCGGCGGGCGTTAAACGCGCCGAAGCCCATATACACCGCGTCTGCGCCGCTCTGTACGGCGGCCACCAGTGCGTCATAGCCACCGGCGGGGCTCAATAGCTCCAGCATTACCGTTTCCCCTGACTTTGCAGCTTGCGCCGCAGCTCGGCAGCCTCGTTTTTGGCACGCTGCGCCTCGTCCAGATACGTTTTCACCTGACGGCGCAGGTTGTCGGCGCCCTCCTGAGCGCGGCACAGCTCATCCGCCAGATTCACCGCCGTCAGCACCGCCGCGTTGTCGCGGCTCATGTGGGCGCTGTCCATCAGACGGCGCATCTCGCCGTCCACCATCGCGCCTACCTTCTCCATGTAGGCCGCGTCCTCCTCCGCGATCAGGGTGTATTCCATCCCGCAGATGGTCATCGTCACACGATTTGCCATAGGGAAGCCCTCCTGTCTATAATTTCGCACTTTGTATTATACCACAAATTTCAGCGGTGAAAAGGGCATTTTGCCGAATCGAGGAAATTTGTCAAATCCCGCTTTACGAACGAGGGGTTTTATTGTAGAATAGGGGGAG
>CAZTHY010000196.1:0-2677 GCA_964613205.1 uncultured Oscillospiraceae bacterium | reverse complement strand
CCCGACTGCATCTGCGCCCAGATGGTCATCACCCGCTTCTGCCGCCCCGCCGGACGCATCAAGGTGGTGCTGGTGGGTGAGGACTTGGGACTCTAAGCAAATCAGACAGAAAAGAGACTTATTTAGGATGAAAACGCGGATATTCCATCCGAATAGTGAGGAAAACGCCATTGGCGAAGCGGCGGATATCCTCCGGCGGGGCGGCCTGCTGGGCATCCCCACGGAGACGGTGTACGGCCTGGGTGCCGACGGTCTTAACGAGGACGCAGTGCGCCGCATCTTCGAGGCGAAGGGTCGCCCGCAGGACAATCCCCTCATCCTCCATGTGCCGGAGGTGAGCTGGCTGGAGCGGTACTGCCATGATGTACCGGCCAGCGCCTACGCACTGGCGGAGCGGTTTTGGCCGGGGCCGCTGACCATGATCCTGCCGAAGCGGGACTGCGTCCCCCTCCGCACCACCGGCGGCTTGGAGACGGTGGGCGTGCGGTGTCCCGACCATCCGGTGACGCGGGCGATCATCGCCGCTGCCGGTATGCCGGTGGCCGCCCCCAGCGGCAATACCTCCGGCCGACCCAGCCCCACCACGGCGGGTCACATGATGGAGGATATGGACGGCAAGATCGACGGCATCGTGGACGGCGGCGCTTGCGCCGTCGGCGTGGAGAGCACCATCATCGACCTGACGGTGTCGCCCCCTCGGCTGCTGCGCCCCGGCGGACTGCCGCTGGAAGCACTGGAGGACGTGCTGGGCGAGGTGGCGGTGGACAAGGCGGTGCGCCAGAAGCTGGAAAACGGCGAAAAGGCCAAAGCCCCCGGCATGAAGTACCGCCACTACGCACCGAAAGCCCCCGTTACCGCCGTCACCGGCGCACCGAACCGCAGTGCCGCGTGGATACGCGGCCATATTACGGACGGTGCCGGTGTCATCTGCTTCGACGAGTTCGCCCCGCTGTTTGACGGCCACATCGTCCACAGACTGGGGCGCTCCGGCGACAAGCTGACCCAGGCACAGCACGTTTTTGACGCGCTGCGTACCTTTGACGATACCGATGTGACCGCCATTTTCGCCCAGTGCCCCGACGAGGGCGGCCTTGGCCTGGCGGTGAGCAACCGGCTGAAAAAGGCGGCGGGCTTCCATGTGGTGGACGCATCGCCGCTGGTCATCGGCATCACCGGCCCCACCGGTGCCGGCAAGACCAGCGCACTGCGGGCACTGGAACGGCTGGGCGGTCAGGTACTGGACTGCGACGCTATCTACCACGAAATGCTGCAAAGTGATATGCCTTTACGCACCGCTATTATCGACGCTTTTGGCGACGTGTTCACGCCGGAGGGGCACCTCGACCGGCAAAAGCTGGGCACGGTGGTCTTTGGCGATCCGGCATCGCTGGACAGGCTGAACGGTATCATCTTCGCCCATCTGCCAAGAGAGTTGCAGCGCCGCATGGACGGCAGTGAAGCGCCGGTGGTGGGCATCGACGCCATCAGCTTGATCGAAAGTGGCCTTGACAAACTGTGCTGCCGCACGCTGGCGGTGCTGGCACCGGCAGAGCAGCGCATAGCGCGGATCATGGCGCGGGACAATATACCGGAGGAATACGCCCGCCTGCGGGTACAGGCGCAGAAGAGCGACGATTTTTACCGCGCACACTGCACCGATATTTTGATGAACGACGGCGCATCGGCGGCGGACTTCGAGGAAGCCGCCCTGACGGCGCTGGAAACGCTGTTGAAGGAGGAAACCACATGAGCGAGGAAATGAAAGCGTTGAAGGAACTGCTGCTGCGGGACGACCGCAACGGCTACGATGTACTGACGGAAGCCCAGCTGGACGAGATGGAGCGCTACTGCGCCGACTACCGCCGTTTTCTGGACGCAGGCAAAACGGAGCGTCTCAGCGCCCGTGAGGCCATCCGGCAGGCGGAGGAGAAGGGGTTCGTGCCCTACCGCCGCGGTATGAAGCTGGCTGCCGGTGATAAGATCTACGTCTGCAACCGCCACAAGGGTCTGATGCTGGCGGTCATCGGGCGGGAGAGCATGAACAGCGGCGTGCAGATCGCCGCCGCCCATATCGACTCGCCCCGTCTCGACCTCAAGCCCAATCCGCTGTACGAGGACAGTGAGCTGGCCTACGGCAAGACCCACTACTACGGCGGCATCCGCAAGTACCAGTGGGTCACCATCCCGCTGCAGCTGCGGGGTGTGGTGGTGAAGAAGGACGGCACCACCGTGGATGTGTGCATCGGCGAGGGGGACGAGCCCAAGCTGGTCATCACCGACCTGCTGCCCCATCTGGGCGGTGAGCAGGGCAAAAAGCCCCTCAGCGAGGCCATCACCGGCGAGAATCTCAACCTGCTGCTGGGCAGCCGTCCTCTGGGCGACAGTGACGACAGCGAGCGGGTGAAGATCCAGGTGCTGAAGCGGTTGTACGACAAGTACGGCATCACCGAGGGCGACCTGAACTGCGCCGAGCTGGAGGCCGTCCCCGCCGCCAACGCCACCGACATCGGGCTGGATGGCAGTCTCATCGGCGCTTACGGCCACGACGACCGCGTCTGCGGCTACGCCGCCTTCCGCGCCCTGCTGGACATCGACGCGCCGGAGAAAACGGCCGTCTGCGTGCTGGCGGACAAGGAGGAGATCGGCTCCATGGGCGTGACGGGAATGCAGTCCGCCG
>CAZTHY010000195.1:0-2687 GCA_964613205.1 uncultured Oscillospiraceae bacterium | reverse complement strand
TCAAGGGCGTGTTCTCCGGCGGCGACAGCCTGTCCATCGAGCTGAAGAAGAAGTTCGACAAGTTCCTCTACGACCACAAGGCGTCCATTCAGGTGCGGGAGGGCTACGGCACCACCGAGACCGTCACCGCCTGCTGCCTGACGCCTACCACCATCTACAAGGAGGGCTCCATCGGCCTGCCCTTCCCCGATACCTACATCAAGATCGTCAAGCCCGACACCGCCGAGGAACTGCCCTACGGCGAGGAGGGCGAGATCCTGCTGGCCGGCCCCACCGTCATGAAGGAGTACATGAACAACCCCGAGGAGACCGCCCATACCCTCCGCAAGCACGATGACGGCCTGACGTGGGTGTATACCGGCGATTTGGGCACCATGGACGAGCAGGGCTTCATCTACTTCAAGGGACGCGCCAAGCGGATGATCATTTCCTCCGGCTACAACGTCTACCCCGGCCAGCTGGAGAACATTCTGGACGCCCATGAGAAGGTGCAGATGAGCTGCATCATCGGCGTGCCCGATGCCTACAAGATGCAGAAGGTGAAGGCCTTCGTCATGCTCAAGCCCGGCGTGGCCGCCACCGACGGCGTGAAGCAGGAGCTGCTGGACTACTGCCGCAAGCACGTGGCCAAGTACGCCATGCCCTACGACATCGAGTTCCGCGACGAGCTGCCCAAGACGCTGGTGGGCAAGGTGGCCTACCGCGTGCTGGAGGACGAGGAAAAGGCAAAGCAGGCCGCCCAGTCCCCGCAAGCGTAAGAATCAAGCGGCGTGACCGCCGCCATACATAGAAAAGGAGATCAACGTCATGGAGATGGAGCTGAAACGTCACTACACCCTTATCGTGGACTTTTTGGGACATATTCTGGGGCCCGATTACGAGATCGCCCTCCACGAGCTGAAAAACGACTCCAACGAGATCATCGCCATTGCCAACGGCGAGCTGACAGGCCGCCACATCGGCTCCCCGCTGAGCAACAAGATGCTGGAATTCGTGGCCGGAAAGCTGTACGAGACGCAGAACTATGTGCTGAACTTCGAGTCCGTCTCCGCCACCGGCAAGACCATGTGCTCCAACTCCATGTTCATCAAGGGTCGCTCCGGCGAGCTGGCGGGACTGCTGTGCATCAACTTCGATGCCAGCCGCTACGAGGAGCTGAGCCGCCGTGTCATGGAGCTGTGCGGCGGCGGGTTGAAGCGCGGTGTGCCCAGCGGCACCCGCCTCATCGCCGACGGCAACGATCCGGTGGAAAAGCCGGTGCGTACCGGCTACCCCACCTCCATCGCCGGCGCTACTGCCAGCATCGTCTCTCAGGTGGTGGCCAACTACCCTGTGGAGGTGGATCGGCTGACGCAGGACGAGAAGATGGAGATCATGGACATCCTCAACCGTAAGGGCGTGTTCCTGCTGAAAGGCTCCGTCAGCCATGTGGCGCAGACGCTCCACAGCTCCGAGGCCAGCATCTACCGCTACTTAGGCAAGCTGAACAACAAGTAAACCGGCAGAGAGGGAGCGAAAGCTCCCTCTTTTCCCGTCCCATGACGAAAAAGTTGGTGAAAAGGCTTGCAATCGGCGGAAAGGGGGCATATAATATCAAGGTTAGTGAATTTGCCCGAAGAAAGGGGTTTTACCTTTGCAGAACGAGAAATTGAGAAACGTAGCCATCATCGCCCACGTTGACCACGGCAAGACCACGCTGGTGGATCAGATGCTGAAGCAGGGCGGCGTGTACCGCGACAATCAGGAGACGGTGGAGCGCGTCATGGACTCCAACGACCTGGAGCGGGAGCGCGGCATCACCATTCTGGCCAAAAACACCGCCATCCAGTACGGCGATACCAAGATCAACATTGTGGACACCCCGGGACACGCCGACTTCGGCGGCGAGGTGGAACGCATTTTGAAGATGGTCAACGGCGTTATTCTGCTGGTGGACGCGGCGGAGGGCCCCATGCCTCAGACCCGCTTCGTCCTCAGCCGTGCGCTGGAGCTGGGTCACCGCGTCATCGTGGTCATCAACAAGATCGACCGCCCCGACCAGCGTATCCACGAGGTCATCGACGAGGTGCTGGAGCTGCTGTTGGATCTGGACGCCACCGACGAGCAGCTGGACAGCCCCATGCTGTTCTGTTCCGCCCGCAACGGCACCGCCAGCTATTCCCCCGACACGGTGGGCACCGACCTGACGCCCCTGTTCGACACGATCTTGGACTACATCCCCGCACCGGAGGCGGAGCTTGACCAGCCCTTCCAGATGCTGGTCAGCGCTATCGACTATAACGAGTTCGTCGGCCGTATCGCCATCGGCCGCATCGAGCGGGGCGTGCTGAAGCAGAATCAGGAGATCGCCGTGTGCAACTACCACGCACCCGACGCACCCGCCAAAAAGGCCAAGGCGGTGAGTATGTACGAGTTCGCCGGACTGGGCAAGGTGCCTGTCACCGAGGCCACCGCCGGCAACATCATCGCCCTCAGCGGCATCGGCGACATCACCATCGGCGACACCATCTGCGCTCCCGACTGCGTGGAGCCGCTGCCCTTCGTGAAGATCAGCGCACCCACCGTGGAGATGACCTTCTCCGTCAACGACAGTCCCTTTGCCGGCCGCGAGGGTAAGTTCGTCACCTCCCGTCAGCTCCGTGACCGTCTGTGGCGTGAAACGCTGAAGGACGTGTCCCTCCGCGTCA
>CAZTHY010000194.1:0-2691 GCA_964613205.1 uncultured Oscillospiraceae bacterium | reverse complement strand
AGGGCTGGCTGCTGACGAGAAGCAACTGGCTGGAGCGGGGCTTGTGCCTGGTTGGTTCCATCCTGCTCATCGATGCAGGTATGCTTACCGACCTCATCGGCCTTGGCTGTATGGCGGCCGTTATCGTCATGCAGTATCTCCGCAAGCGTAAAGACGGCGGTACGCCTGTCGCGGCAACCCCCGCAGCGTAACAGAGATTCCATCGACACATAAAGAGAAAAGCCCCGACTGGGCGCCGGTCGCCCAGTCGGGGACAAAGAAAAGGAGAAAAAATCATGAAACTGACTAAGCGTATTTTGGCTCTGGCCTTTGCTCTGGTCATCGCTCTGACCACCGTAGGCTGCGGCGGCGCCGCTGGCGGCGGCTCCACCGGTGGTACTACCTACCTGTCCTTCCCCACCGCTTCTACCTCCGGCACCGTGTACGCGATCTCCGCTTCCCTCGCCAACCTGTGGAACGAGAACATTGACGGCGTGCAGGTCTCCGCTGAGGCCTCCAACGGCGGTGTGCAGAACCTGAACCTCATCGCTGCCGGCGATGCCCAGCTGGGCGTGGCTGTCACCAGCATCATCACCGATCAGAAGAACGGCGTAGGTGCCTTTGAAGGTCATGCCTATGACGGTATGCGCATCCTCACCGCCCTGTACATGAACTACAATCAGCTGGTGGTCACCGAGGATTCCGGCATCAACAGCATCACTGATTTCAAGGGCAAGCGCTTCGCTCCCGGTGCCTCCGGCTCCACCAACGCCGTGGAAACTGAGGTTCACTTCACTGAGGCCGGTCTGAACTATCCCGATGACCTGCAGGTCTCCTTCGTTGGCTTCACCGAGGCCGTTGAGCTGATCCGCAATAAGCAGATGGACGGCGCCTGGATCATGGCCGGTATCCCCACCTCCGCCGTCAGCGAGATCTGCGCTACTGCCAACGGCAAGCTGATCTCCATGGACGAGGAGCTGATCTCCGCTCTGAGCGCCAAGTATCCCTGGTACAACCGTGCTGTCATCCCCGCCGGCACCTATGATGGTCAGGATGAGGATGTCATCACCACCGGTGTTACCATCACCATCTGCATTGATGAGCGCGTGGATGACGAGGTCGCCTATCAGCTGGCCAAGGTGATGTACGAGAATCTGGACAGCATCACCTCCGTCCACAACGCACTGAAGGATCTGACGGTGGAAGGCGCCGTGCAGAACCTGGCTGATCTGCCCATCCATGATGGTGCTGCCAAGTACTACAAGGAAGTCGGCGTGCTGTAAGTTGCACCTGACAATGAGAAACGGCAGAATTACCGTCAACGCTTAAAATCGAAAACGGCGGTTTCACATGGTGGGATCGCCGTTTTCTATCAAAGCTCCCGTTAAAAAAGCGCAAATAACTCTAGCATAAGGAGTATTTACGAATGAAAAAGAAAGTTGTGATCCGCCATGGCTATGATGCCGCACAGATGGCGTATGACGCTCTCTCTGCTGTCTTTGTAGATAATGCGGAGGGAAAAAGAATCCTGCTTAAACCCAACGCTGGACGGTTAGGTGAAGCCAATTGTGCCAAATGTACCGGCCCCGAAGTCGTGCGCGGTGTGATTCGCTTCTTCAAGGAACAAAAAGCCCGTGAGATACTGGTTGGTGACGGTGCGCTGTGGGGCACCAACGTATGGGATGCGCTGGAACAATCCGGCATTGCCGCTGTCTGCCGCGAGGAAGGTGCGACTTTGGTGAATTTGGACGAGGCGGCGCCCGTTATCAAGGAGATCCCGAATGCCCGCATCATTGACGCACTGAAGTTCAGCTCCCTGCCTTTCGAGGTGGACATGGTGGTATCCATCCCTGTGATCAAAACCCATATGTATGCCACCGCCACGCTGAGCATCAAGAACATGAAGGGCTGCCTCTACAAGCTGGAAAAGACGCGCCTTCACCGTATCGACAAGCCCAGCCCCGATGACAGCAAGGGTCGCTGCCTGGACTGGGGCGTAGCCGATATGGCTTCCGTGCTGCTTCCGGACTATGCGGTGCTGGATGGCACTACCTGTATGGAGGGCTTTGGCCCCAGCGCTGGTGATACCATCAAGATGGATCTCGTCGTGGCCAGCAAAGACCCCACCGCTGCCGACTATGTGGCCATCGACCTGATGGGTATGCCTCACGATGCCGTGTCCCACGTCAATCTGGTGCACGAGCGCTGCGGTACCGCCGGCTGGGATGAGATCGATGCAGATCCTGCCGACTACAAGAAATGGGGAAAGACCTTCAAAACAGCCGAAATGTCCAATTTGGCCAATGAATACCCCAATATCTCGCTGTGTGAGAAGGGCGCTTGCAGCGCGTGCAGCGCCACTACCATGATGTTTATCAAGGCACACGGCAAGAAATTCCCCTCGGATTATCGCTTTAAGCTCTGCACCGGCAAAGATCTGACGGAAGAAGATATGACACCGGAAGACGGCCAAAATGTCTTCCTCGTGGGTAATTGCGCAGGCAAAAATGGCGGTGGCCGCCCCTATTGTAAGGGATGTCCCCCCATTGGCTCGACGATCCTTGCCCATATGCGCGGCGAAGAATATGACCCCGAGAATCCTTAACGTGGCCGCTGACGAGTGATATTATTCGCGCGAGGGAAATCACAGCAAATACTTTCACCGAAAAACCCGCCTTTCCGGCGGGTTTTTCTTGACGTTTCTCCGCCTTT
>CAZTHY010000193.1:0-2747 GCA_964613205.1 uncultured Oscillospiraceae bacterium | reverse complement strand
TCACCCGTATGTACGCCATGCGGGGCTACTACACCCCCTATATCCCCGGCTGGGACAACCACGGTATGCCCATCGAGAGCGCCATCATCAAGCAGAACAAGCTGAACCACAAGGCCATGAGCGTGGCCGAGTTCCGCTCCGCCTGCCACGACTTCGCCGACCACTATATCGACGTACAGCGGGACGGCTTCAAGCGCATGGGCGTGGTGGCCGACTGGGAGCACCCCTACAAGACCATGGACCCCGGCTTCGAGGCGCAGGAGGTTCGTGTGTTCGGCAAGATGTACAAGAACGGCCACATCTACAAGGGTCTCAAGCCCGTGTACTGGTGCCCCCACGACGAGACGGCGCTGGCCGAGGCGGAGATCGAGTATAAGGACGATCCCTGCACCACGGTGTACGTCAAGTTCCCCATGAACGACGATCTGGGCAAGCTGAGCCATCTCGACAAGAGCAAGCTGAGCTTCGTCATCTGGACCACCACCGTGTGGACGCTGCCCGGCAACCTGGCCATCGCCCTCCATCCCGACGAGAGCTACGCCATCGTCAAGCCCGATTACAGCGACGAGCTGTTCATCATGGCCGAGGCGCTGGTGGAGAAGGTGATGGGCATCGGCGGCTACACCGGCTACTCCATCGTGGAGACCCATGTGGGTTCCTTCTACGAGAATATGCTGGCGCAGCACCCCTTCCTGCCCAAGACCTCCCGCCTGCTGCTGGCGGATTACGTCACCATGGACTCCGGTACCGGCTGCGTCCATACCGCCCCCGGCTTCGGTGCCGACGACTATCTCACCTGCAAGCGCTACGGCATGGAGATGGTGGTGCCCGTGGACGATCAGGGCAAACACACCGCCTACGCCGGCAAGTACGAGGGTATGACCACCGACGAGTCCAACCCCGTCATTTTGCAGGACATGAAGGACAACGGCACCCTGTTCGCCAGCGAGGAGATCATCCACAGCTATCCCCACTGCTGGCGCTGCAAGAACCCCATCATCTTCCGCGCCACGCCCCAGTGGTTCTGCTCCGTGGACTCCTTTAAGGACGAGGCCATCGCCGCCTGCGAGGACGTGCGCTGGGTGCCCGGCTGGGGCAAGGATCGCATCCGCTCCATGGTGCTGGAGCGCACCGACTGGTGCATCAGCCGCCAGCGCCGCTGGGGTCTGCCTATCCCCGTGTTCTACTGCAAGGACTGCGGCAAGCCCGTCTGCACCGACGAGACCATCGAATCCGTGGCCAACATCTTCGAGCAGCAAGGCTCCAACGCCTGGTTCGAGCTGGAAGCCGAAGAGCTGATGCCCAAGGGCTACGTCTGCCCCCACTGCGGCAAATCCGTGGGCTTTACCAAGGAGACCGACACGCTGGACGGCTGGTTCGACTCCGGCGCTACCCACTACGCCGCCATGGAGCGGGATCAGGGCTTCTGGCCGTCTACCATGTACATCGAGGGTCTTGACCAGTACCGCGGCTGGTTCCAGTCCTCCCTGCTGGTGGCCGTCGGCGCACTGGGTCGCGGCGCCCCCTTCAAAGAGTGTCTGACCCACGGCTGGACGGTGGACGGCGAGGGCAAGGCCATGCACAAGTCCCTTGGCAACGGCATGGATCCCGAGGAGATCGTCAACAAGTACGGCGCCGACCTGCTGCGTCTGTGGGCAGGCAGCTCCGACTACCATGTGGACGTGCGCTGCTCCGACGAGATCTTCAAGCAGCTCTCTCAGAACTACCTGAAGTTCCGCAACACCTGCAAGTTCTGCCTGGACAATCTGGTGGGCTTCGATGCCGACAACGGCGTGTCCGCCGCCGAGATGCTGCCGCTGGACAAGTGGGCCGTCACCCGCCTCAACAGCCTTATCGAGAAGGCCTTCACCGCCTACGACAACTACGAGTTCCATGTGGTGTCCCACATGATCAACGACTTCTGCGTGGTGGATCTCAGCTCCTTCTACTTCGACATCATCAAGGATCGCCTGTACTGCGACGGCGCTGACAGCTTCTCCCGCCGCAGCGCACAGACCGCCCTGTGGATGATTCTCGATGCCATGACCCGTATGTTCGCGCCCATTCTGGCCTTCACCTGCGACGAGGTGTGGCTGGCTATGCCCCACCGCAGCGAGGACGACGCGCGGAACGTGCTGTTCAACCAGATGGTGCAGCCCTACACCGACTTCGCCCTTAGCGACGAGGAGATGGCCAAGTGGAGCCGCATCGCCGCCATCCGCACCGCCGTCAACGGCGCACTGGAGCAGGCTCGCGCCGACAAGACCATCGGCAAGAGTCTGGAGGCCGAGGTCGATCTGACCGTCACCGCCGAGGATGCGTTCCTGTGCGATATGGCCGGTGACGCGCTGGCCGATCTGCTCATCGTGTCTCAGGTGCGTGTGGAGCAGGGCAGCGAGCTGGCCGTGGCCGTCCGTCCCGCCGCCGGCTGCAAGTGCGGCCGCTGCTGGAAGGTGCTGCCCACCGTGGCCGCCAACGGCGACCTCTGCCCCCGCTGCGCCGAGGTAGTCAAAAACCTCCCCGTGGTGGAGTAAGCGAATCAAAAAAGAGACCCGCAAGGGTCTCTTTTTTATGCCGCCTGCGGCGGATGATATACCACCCTTCGGGTGGATGATATACCGTCCTGTGGACGGATGATATACCGCCTTCGGCGGATAAAGGCTGCGCCGTTTTCGTAGGGGGTACGGTATTCGGGACGTAGGGCGGGGTGCACCCCAAGGGTATTTGTTCCGCTTCGCTCCACTGCA
>CAZTHY010000192.1:0-2763 GCA_964613205.1 uncultured Oscillospiraceae bacterium | reverse complement strand
TGGAGCCACAAGCTGCGCTCCTTCCTCACCATGCTGGGTATCATCATCGGCATTGCCGCCATTATCACCATCGTCTCCACCATTCAGGGCACCAACGAGCAGATCAAGCAGAACTTGATCGGTGCCGGCAACAACGTGGTCCGCGTCCAGCTCATGCAGGACGGCTACGAGGCGGATTTCAGCTATTCGGCGCTGCCGGAGGGCATCAGCCCCATCACCCGTGAGATGCGGGAGGAGCTGGCGGAGCTGAGCTGCGTGGAGCAGGTGTCCCTCTACTACCAGCGCCAGTGGAGCGACAATATCTATGTGGGCGACAGCAGCTTCAGCGGCACCATCTACGGCGTGGACGAAAATTACCTCTCCGCCGTGGACTACACCGTCAACTATGGCCGTCCCTTCCTGCCGGAGGACTTCGAGAACCGCCGCTGTGTGGCGCTGCTGGATGCCAAAACCGCCCAGTCCCTCTTTGAAGGCCGCAATCCCATCGGCGGCACGGTGGAAATCCAGGGTATGCCCTACACCGTGGTAGGCGTGGTTTCCGCCCGCAGCACCGCCGAGCCGGTCATCAACAGCTATCAGGACTACTGGATGTACTCCGGCAACACCTCCGGCACCATGTTCATCCCCGACGTGTGCTGGGCGGTGTCCTACCGGTACGATGAGCCCCAGTCGGTGGCCATCCGCGCCACGTCCACCAATGACATGACCACCGCCGGCGACAACGTGGCCAAGTACCTCAACGAGCAGGTGGTCAGCGGCGACACCTACACCTACCAGTCGAAAGACCTGCTGCAACAGGCCAGCGACCTGCAAAGCCTGTCCGAGTCCACCAACAAGCAGCTCATCTGGATCGCCGCCATTTCGCTGGTGGTGGGCGGCATCGGCGTGATGAACATCATGCTGGTGTCCGTCACGGAGCGGACGCGGGAGATCGGCTTGAAGATCGCCATCGGCGCCCAGCAGAGCCGCATCATGTGGCAGTTCCTGACGGAGGCGGCGGTGTTGACCAGTCTCGGCGGCGTGCTGGGCGTGGCCAGCGGCATAGGGCTTGCCGAAATGCTGTCCCACATCATGGGTACGCCGGTGGCCATCAGCGTCCCCGCCTGCATCATCGCCGTTGTCTTTTCCATGGTCATCGGCGTGGTATTCGGTCTCGTTCCCGCCATGAAGGCGTCCAAGCTGAACCCCATCGAAGCACTGCGCAGAGAGTAAACCGGTTTTGTGACGAGAAAGGAGCGTACTTATGAAAAAGTGTATCTGTATCCTGCTGTCCCTGCTGCTGGCACTGGCGCTGGTGGGCTGCGGCGGTCAGAATGACGCGCCTGCCCAGAGCGTCGATCTGAAAGCGGCGGCGGAGGAGGCCATCGCGTCCATCAACAGCGAGGACGTGGTGCTGTTCCCCGAGGAAAACCCCGACGCCATCGAGTCCCTCTATCCCAATCTCACCGCCGTGGATACGGCGCAGCTGGTGGTCTACCTGCCGCCCATCATCGGCAACCCCTGTGAGGTGGTGCTGGTGGAGGTGAAGAACAGCGGCGACGTGGACACCGTCCGCGACATCCTGCAAAACCGCATCGACGTGGCGGGAGACGACAGCGCCTATCCCGACAACGCCGCCGGCTGGAAAAACCGCGCCGCCGTGTCGGTAAACGGCAACTACCTCGTCCTCTCCGTCCTCCCCGACGGCGTGGACACACCCGATGCGTTTTTGGCGAAGTTTTGAGGGTGTAACGAAAAGACCGCGGTAGAGCGTCCGTAGGGCGGGGTGACCTCACCCCGCCGCCCTCGCCGCAAAGCGGCGAGGAAAGGCCTCCCCTTGTTTTACAAGGGGAGGTGGCACGGCGTAGCCGTGACGGAAGGGATCATTGCACCGCACCACCGGAATCCCCTCAGTCAGCGCTTCGCGCTGCCAGCTCCCCTTACAAGTAAGGGGAGCCAAGGGCGGACAGAGTCGTCCGCCCCTACAACGAGGGAGCAATTTTCCGCAACCAAATCTCAAAAACAACCCCCACAGACAGACAAAAAGGAGGTACGACTATGAAGAAAATCACGGCTTTGCTGCTGGCGCTGCTATGCAGCTTCAGCCTTGTGGCCTGCGGCGAGAAAGACCCGCCCGCAGAGAATCCCACCAACGACACGCCGCCGGCGGGCGTTATCGTCCCCGTCTCCACCGCCGAGTATACCCACAGCTACGTGGATATGGCCATGGAGCTGCCGGAGGGCTGGGCGTGGGAGACCTATACCGATAACGGCACCGACAAAACCGAGGGCATCCGGTTCTATAAGACCGACGACCCCGCCGTGGACTGGACGCTGCTGTGCTGGACGGGCGGCTACGGCATCTGCGGCACCGGCGTGGAAAGCCAGTCCATCACGCTGAGCAACGGCCAGGTGCTGACCCAGCACACCGAGACCTTCGATGACGGGCAGGTGTGGGTGAACATCGTCTTTGAGGATGTCCCGGGCAGCTATGTGGTGTCCCCCACCAACAACACCGTGGGCGCTGACGTGTGGGATGACTGCCGCGACGAGCTGCTGGGTATCCTCACCACCGTGCAGATCGGCCGCAAGGCCATCAGCCAGGACGATGCCATCGCCGCTGCCAAGGCCATCTATGACGGCGAGTACGATATGGTCTACGGCAATTACGACGTGACCAGCGGCGCGTGGATCGTCACCTTCAGCCAAAGCACCGCAGGCGGCACCTCCACCCGCGTCACCGTAGACGCCGCCGGCAAAGCCATGCTGGGCGTGAAGTGAGAG
>CAZTHY010000191.1:0-2789 GCA_964613205.1 uncultured Oscillospiraceae bacterium | reverse complement strand
CCCTCTCCCCCTCCCGAAATAATGTTGGCATTTCCTTGACCGATATGCTATACTATAAGGTGTGTCCCTATGGACACAGGGGAAATGAACGAACCAAACCTGTTTTACGCATCGGGAGGTGCCGTGTATGACATATTTGACCGCTCTTTTGCTGGGGCTGATACAGGGTGTGGCGGAATTCCTGCCCATCTCCAGCTCCGGCCATTTGGCCATCGCCGAACATCTGCTGGACATGAACACCGCCGTGCCGGAGTTCTTTGACGTGCTGCTGCATTTAGGCACGCTGGCGGCGGTATTCGCCGCCTACTGGCGGGAGATCTGCGACATGATCGTGGAATTCTTCCGCGGCATCGGTGACCTTTGCCGCGGCACCACCCCCTCGCCGGTGCCGCCGGCGCGGCGGATGATTCTGCTCATCATCGTGGCCACGCTGCCGCTGGTGGCGGTGCTGCCCATCCGCAAAGCGGTGCAGGGCCTGAGCGACAGCATGATCTTCGTGGGTGCGGCGCTGATCGTCACCGGCTTCCTGCTGTTCCTCTGCGACCGCGTGCGGAAAGGTCGCAAGACGGAGCGCAGCGCCACGCTGCTGGACGCACTGGCGGTAGGCGTCTGTCAGGCCATCGCCACCGTACCGGGCGTGTCCCGCTCCGGCATGACCATCACCGCCGGCTGCTTCGTGGGCTTTGAGCGGCAGTTCGCCGTCCGGTTTTCTTTTATTCTCAGCATCCCCGCCGTGCTGGGTGCCAACATCCTCTCCATCAGCGACGCCGTGAAGGCGGGTATCAACACCGCCGAGCTGCCCATGTATCTGGTGGGCGTCGTCACCGCCGCCGTGGTGGGGTATCTGTGCATCCGGCTGCTGAAATATGTGGCGGAGAAGGGGCGCTTCGGCGCGTTCGCGTACTACTGCTGGGCCGTGGGTGTGGCCACCCTGGTGTTCCAGGCCGTCAAGTGAGGTAATCTATGGCAACGACACAGAAGAAAACACCGGCCAAGGGGCGGAAAGCACCGCCCGCCCCGCCGAAGCCGACTTGCAACGCAACCGCCCGTGTCATCGGCGGCATCGTCTGCGCCCTGCTGGCGCTGTGCGTACTGGTGAGCTATTTCAAGGTAGACGCGCTGCTGCTGACCTTTTTGGCCAACGGCCTGAGGGGGCTTTTGGGCATGGGCTACTATCTGGCAGCACCGGCGCTGGCGGCGGTGGCCGTCATCCAGATCGGGCACAAGGGCCGCCCCGTCATCCTCCGTACCTTCTGCGTGGCCATGGTGCCGCTGCTGGCAGCGGTGCTGTTCCAACTGGTGCGGGACGCGGCCTATACGTTTGAAACCGCCAAGCTGGTGTCCCTCCTGTGGGCAGACGGTCAGGCGGTGCTGGGCGGCGGCGTGCTGGGCGGCGTAGTGGCCGTAGGCGGCACCATGCTGCTGAGCAAGATCGTCACCATCATCCTGGCCATTCTGCTGCTCCTGCTGGTACTGCTGGGTGCGCTCCATATCACCCCCAAGGAGGCGGTGGAGCGGATGCAGGAGCGCCGTGAGCGCCGCTACGCCGACGAGGACGAGGACGACACCACGCCGGAACCGACTCCCGCTCCCGCTAAAAAGACCACCAAAGCCAAAAAACGCGCCGCCATCGACATTCCGCTGGACGGCGAAAAGCCGGAGGATCCGGAGATCGCCGAGCTGCTGCCGCCGGTAAAGACCTTCTTCCCCCGCAAGGGCGACGATGTCCGCACACCGGACGAGGTGCTGCGTGGCGGCCCTGCGCCGGCACCCCAGCCCCTTGGTGCAGAGACACCGCAGGAGATCGCACCGGAACCCGCCGCGCCGAAAAAGCCCCTTTCCGAGAAGAAGAAAAAGGCGGCGCTGGCGCAGGAGGTGGAGACCGCCGCACAGGAGGTCAGTCAGGCCATCGAGGAGGAACTGGCGCAGGGCGAGGAGGTCTACCGCTATCCGCCCATCACGCTGCTGGAGGAGAACAGCGGCGGCAGCTATACCGAGGTAGGCGCAGAGCTGCGGAACAACTCCCGCCGTCTGGCCGAGACGCTGCGCTCCTTCGGCGTGGATGCCAAGGCGGGTGAGGTCATCCACGGCCCCAGCGTCACCCGCTACGAGTTTACGCTGGATCAGGGCGTGAAGCTGAGCAAGATCACCAACCTCAGCGACGATATCGCGCTGGCGCTGGGTGCCAGCGGTGTGCGTATCGCGCCGGTACCCAATAAAATTTCCGCCGTAGGCATCGAGGTGCCTAACCGCACCGTCACCGCCGTCCGTATTCGGGACGTGATCGAGTCCCGTGCCTTCACCCAGCATCCCTCCACCGTGGCCTTCGCCGTGGGCAAGGACATCGGCGGCAACGACATCGTGGGCAACATCGCCCGCCTGCCCCATGTGCTGATCGCCGGTACCACCGGCTCCGGTAAGTCGGTGTGTACCAACTCCCTCATCGTCAGCCTACTCTACAAGTCCACCCCCGACGAGGTGCGCTTCATCATGGTAGACCCGAAGATGGTGGAGCTGGCACCCTACAACGGCATCCCCCACCTGCTCATCCCTGTGGTCACCGACCCGAAGAAGGCCGCCGGTGCGCTGCAATGGGCGGTGTTCGAGATGATGAAGCGGTACAAGATGTTCTCCGAGAAGGGCGTGAAGGACCTGGCCGGCTACAACGCGCTGGCGGAGACCGACGAGGACGTGAAGAAGCTGCCCACTGTGGTGGTGGTCATCGACGAGCTGGCCGATCTGATGCTGGTGGCGGCCAAGGAGGTGGAGGAATCCATCTGCCGCGTGGC
>CAZTHY010000190.1:0-2849 GCA_964613205.1 uncultured Oscillospiraceae bacterium | reverse complement strand
CCTCCTGCAAGAACATCTCGCACAGCGTGGTGGGGAGCTGGTAGATCAGGCGGCCAATGCCCAGATTCTCGTAGTTGATGACGTAGCGCTCGGTGTCGAACACCTTGCCCACCTCGATGGCGATCTGCGCCTCCTTGTAGCTCTTGGCCAGATCACGCAGGTGCATGGCCAGCGTGCCGATACCCACGAACACGCGGCTCTCGCCGCCGTCCCGCAGTGCTTCCTCGATGCGCTGTGCCACGGACTCCAGATCCTTGCCGGTGGATTCCTCGTCCATCTGATGGATCAGCGCCACGTCCTGCTCGCCGATGCTGATGACGAAGTCGTTCTGCCGGTCGGGGAACATCCCCTGAATGACATCCACCGGCACGCTCTCCAGCCGATCGTCCACGGGACGCACCACGAACACGCCGCGGGCGGTCTCCGCCGGAACGTGAAGCTCCTTGGCGCGCATATAAATATCGCTGATGAGGATATTGTCGGAGATGATGTTCTTGATGAAGGAGCCCTTGTCGTGCTTCTCCTCATAGTAATTCTTGGTGGAGTTCAGCGCCACGGCGGCCATGGAGCAGACGGTGCGGCTCATGCCGTCGTCGCCGGTGGCAAACACGGCGTAGTCGAAGCCGGCGCCCCAGCTGGGCAGCGCCTTGAAGCACTTGCCTTCCAGCGTGACGCAGCCACCCTCGGCGGCGGCGATGGGCTCCACAAACTTCGCCCAGCGCTTGCCGATACCGGTCAGCTCGCTGCACGCAATAACGGTACCCTCCGCGTCGATGACGCCGATGGTGCGATCCGTGGTCTCCTTGAATTGAAGTACCGCATTCTGAAAGATCCTACCCGACATAACGATATCCTCCTGCGAAGCCCCCAAGGGGCGTTTGTGCAATATGCTCAGTAGACACCCCTATTATACCGTCATAATCACGATTTTGCAAGCGCTTTTTTATCTTTTTCACAAAAAATTTGTCGTGTTTTTTGTAGTTCTGTCGAAAAAATCATAAGCCGCAGGCGCGATACAGGTCAGCGACCTCCCTTTCCGTCAGTTCTCGCCACTGTCCGGCGGCCAGATCGCCGTCCAATTCCAGCGTTCCCATGGACAAACGGTGCAGTTTTACCACCGGTGCGCCCCGCATGGCCAGCATCCGCTTCACCTGATGGAACTTGCCCTCCCGCAGTGTCACGATGCACCGGCCATCCGGCAAAAGCGCCAGTCCGGCGGGGAGACAGACGGTGCCGTCCCCTAACGTGACGCCTTTTTCGAAGGCGTCCACGTCCGCCGCCGTCAGTTGACCCTCCACCTCCGCTAGATACCGCTTGTCCACATGGTAGCGGGGACTCAGCAGCCGGTGGGTCAGCTCGCCGTCGTCGGTGAGCAGCAGCAATCCGGTGGTGTCCTTGTCCAGCCGCCCCACCGGTGCAAGGCCGATGCGCCGCAGCTCCGGCGGCAGCAGGTCGATGACGGTGGCCTGGCGGCGATCCTCGGTGGCGGTGAGGACACCGGCGGGCTTGTGGAGCAGGACGTAGGTGAACCGCCGCAGCTTCACCGCTTCGCCGTCCACGGTAATGGCAGCGGTATCGGGGTATTTTCCGTCGGCGGCGGTGGCCGTCACGCCGTCCACCTTCACCTGTCCCCGCCGCACCAGTTCTTTGACCTCCCGTCGCGACCAGCGGCCTGTGCCCGCCAGCAGCTTGTCCAGTCGTTCCACAGCGTCCACGCTCCTTTCTCCCCCATCATAGCATATTCCCGCGGAATTGGGAATATAAAAGTGGTGAGGTGATGGAAATGTATGTGCTGCATTTGACGCGGAGAGGTGCCACGGCGGCGGGGATGCTGGTTTTGCTGGCGGCGGCTGCCGTGCTGCTGGCAGGCTGTTTTAAAAAAGAGTCCACGCCGGTGACGCTGCCCGACGAGGAGAGCCGCATAGCGTACCTGACGGAGCTGGGCTGGCAGGTGTCGCCCCAGCCGGTGGAGACGCTGGACTTGCAGTTACCGGCGGAGTGGGGCGAGACGTGGCAGGAGTACGGCGCCTTGCAGACGCAGCAGAACTTCCCCTTCAGCGACTACGCCGGACAGCCAGTGCGGCGGTATACCTACGCCGTGACCAACTATCCCTATGTGGAGAAGGGCGTGCAGGCCAACCTGTATCTCTGCGGTGACGTGCTGATCGGCGGCGACATCATCGCCACAGGGCAAGGGGGCTTTCAGACGGTGCTGACGTATCCGGAGGGAGAAAAGTGAATACAGAGAGGAATATGTTGACCGGAAAATACGTTCTGTTTTCTTTTTTGCCCTCTGTCCCCTGCGGTGACGGTTCCCCTCTCCGAAGGGATGCCTTGCAAAAGGCAAAAAAGAGGAAGCCTTACGGCTTCCTCTTTTTACTTGGTCAAAGATGAGATTAGTCCTCGATCTCGATGACGACGCCGGAACCCACGGTACGGCCACCCTCACGGATAGCGAAACGCAGACCCTTCTCAATGGCGATGGGGGTGATCAGCTCCACCTTCATATCGACGTTATCGCCGGGCATGCACATCTCAGTGCCCTCGGGCAGGGTGATGATGCCGGTAACGTCGGTGGTACGGAAGTAGAACTGAGGACGATAGTTGTTGAAGAAGGGGGTGTGACGGCCGCCCTCGTCCTTGGTCAGAACGTACACCTGGCCGGTGAACTTGGTCAGGGGGTGAATGGAACCGGGCTTGGACAGAACCTGGCCACGCTCGATCTCGGTCTTGGCAACGCCGCGGAGCAGGGCGCCGATGTTGTCGCCGGCCTCAGCGTAGTCCAGCAGCTTGTGGAACATTTCGATACCGGTAACGACAGTCTTGCGGGGAGCATCCATCAGACCGAC
>CAZTHY010000189.1:0-2851 GCA_964613205.1 uncultured Oscillospiraceae bacterium | reverse complement strand
CCTGATGAGATCGCCATTGAGGAGCTGTTTTTCAGCAAGAACATCACCACCGGCATTGCCGTTGCCCACGCACGGGGCGTGGTGCTGTGTACGGCGGAGCGGCAGGGGGTGCCTATCTTTGAATACACCCCGATGCAGGTGAAGCAGGCGGTGGTGGGCTATGGCCTTGCGGAGAAGAAGCAGGTGATGGACATGACACGCCGCCTGTTGAAGCTGAAAGGCGTACCGAAGCCGGACGACGCGGCGGACGCGCTGGCCATCGCCATCTGCCACGCCCGCAGTGCCACCAGTTTGCTGCGGCGAAAAGACCCCAACGTGAAGGAGACCGTGTGATATGTTTTACTATGTGAGCGGCACCGTGGCGGAACTGACCGCCGGTATGGCCATCATCGACGTAGGCGGCGTGGGCTACGGCTGCGCCACCACCAACTATACGCTGTCCCAGCTGAAAAAAGGGCAGAGCGCCAAGCTGTACACCTATCTCAACGTGCGGGAGGACGCGGTGGAGCTGTTCGGCTTTGCCGATCAGAGTGAGCTGCGCTGCTTCAAGCTGCTGATCTCCGTCTCCGGCGTGGGGTCGAGGGCGGCACTGGCCATTCTGTCGGTGGTGACGCCGTCCCAGCTGGCGCTGGCGGTGGCCACCGAGGACACCAAGGCGCTGACGGCCGCCAACGGTATCGGCAAGAAGATCGCCCAGCGTGTGATACTGGAGCTGAAAGACAAGCTGGCAGGAGAGGACACCTTCGACGGTTCCGGCAAGAGCGCTGTCCCTATGGCAGACGGCGGCCACAACAAGCGCAGCGAAGCCGCCGCCGCACTGGCGGTGCTGGGCTACGGCAGCGCCGAGATCGCCGCCGCGCTGAAGGGCATCGATTTGGACAGCCTTTCGCTGGAGGACATCATCCGTCAGGCGCTGAAGCGCATGATGAAGTAAGGAGGGGACACCTGTGAGCATTGATTTCGGAGCCGACCTGTACGAAGAACCCATCGTCGCCAAGACGTTTCTCAGCGAGGATGCGGCGGAGACGTCGCTGCGCCCCAAAACGCTGGCGGAGTACATCGGGCAGGAGAAGGCCAAGGAGAACCTGCGTATCTTCATCGAGGCCGCACGGCGGCGGACGGAGGCGCTGGATCACGTCCTGCTCCACGGCCCTCCGGGACTGGGCAAGACTACGCTGGCCGGCATCATCGCCGCCGAGATGGGCGTGAACCTGCGTATCACCTCCGGCCCCGCCATCGAAAAGCCCGGCGATCTGGCGGCGCTGCTGACCAATCTGAACGAAAACGACATCCTGTTCGTGGACGAGATACACCGGCTCAATCGGGCGGTGGAGGAAATTCTCTACCCCGCCATGGAGGACTACGCCATCGACATCATCCTGGGCAAAGGACCCTCCGCCAACTCCATCCGCCTCGACCTGCCCAAATTCACGCTGATCGGTGCCACCACAAGGGCGGGATCCCTGTCTGCGCCGCTGCGTGACCGCTTCGGCGTGACGCTGCGGCTGGAGCTGTACACGCCGGAGGAGCTGCAGGAGATCGTCACCCGCAGCGCCGGTATTCTGGACGTGCCCATCCAGCCGGAGGGCGCTATGGAGATCGCCCGCCGCTCCCGCGGCACGCCCCGTATCGCCAACCGTATGCTGCGCCGTGTGCGGGACTTCGCTCAGGTGAAGGCCGACGGCGTCATCACCAAGGCGGTGGCGGACGACGCGCTGCTGGCGCTGGAGGTAGACCATCTGGGACTGGACAACGTGGACAGGCGGATGCTCCGCGCCATCATCGAGAACTACGGCGGCGGCCCCGTGGGGCTGGACACGCTGGCGGCCACCATCGGAGAGGAATCGGTGACGCTGGAGGACGTGTACGAGCCGTACCTGATGCAGCTTGGCTTTTTGACCCGCACTCCTCGCGGAAGATGCGTCACACGGAAGGCCTATGAGCATCTCCACATCGCTTTTGTGGGACAGGAACAGCTTGAAATGTAGTCCCACCGTGGACGAAAGCCGTTTTTCTTGTCTGATTGGTATAAAAAGGCAGTCGAATTTGAGATATTTTTGACAAACTTTCGCACTTCACTTGACAAATTATTCTTAGAAAAGGTATAATGCTATATGGTGAACGAGAACAAGGCGGAGCTGTCCGTCTTACAGGGCAAAACAGACGAGGAGCTGTGCGCTCTGGTGCGGCTTGGCAGCCGCGACGCGGAGGAACTGCTGGTCAGCCGCTACCACCGCTTGGTGCGCTCCTGCGCCCGCCCCTACTTTTTGGCCGGCGGCGACAGCGAGGATCTCTCCCAGGAGGGGATGTTCGGGCTCATCAAGGCCATTCGGGAGTACGACCCCTCCCGTGACGCTGCGTTCTCCACCTTTGCCGAAACGTGCATCCGTCACCGGCTGTACACCGTCCTTCGCTGGGCATCCTCCGGCAAGCATTCACCTTTGAACCAAGCCGTTCCTTTGGATACCTCTTTCTTTGACGCGAATCTTTCCTTTGCCCAAGTCGATCCCGAGCACTGGCTCATCGACCGCGAAAAAACTGCCGCGCTGCTGGAAAACACACGCAAGCTGCTGTCCGAATTCGAGGTAAAGATTTTAGGGTATTATTTGGACGGTCTCACCTGCCGTGAGATCGCAGAGACTGTTGGCAAGCCACCGAAATCGGTGGACAATGCCGTGCAGCGTTTGCGCCGCAAAATAGCGCGGCAGCTTCTATCCGGCGATATCAGCAAAGGCTGAACGCATATATTTTTCTCAAAGAGAGGGTAAAATCATGTACGAAGACAAGACCTTAGTGTGCAAAGAGTGCGGCAACGAGTTCGTTTTCACCGCCGGTGAGCAGGAGTTCTACG
>CAZTHY010000188.1:0-2853 GCA_964613205.1 uncultured Oscillospiraceae bacterium | reverse complement strand
GCGGCGAAACGGCGGGGTGAGGTCACCCCGCCCTACGACCATCGACGCAACCCTTTCCGATAAACGAGGGCGGGGCAGAGCCCCGCCCCTACGCACGCCTACCGTACCCTCTGCATCGGGCGGACAGAGTCGTCCGCCCCTACGAAAAAGGCGCGTCCTCATCCGCGAAGCGGTATATCATTCACCCGAAGGGTGGTATATCATCCGTCCGCAGGACGGTATATCATCCGCCAACGGCGGAATAAAAAAGAAGCCCACTTGGGCTTCTTTTTTACTCCGGTATTTCCCCTGGGGCGACTAAGATGATCTTGTCGCCGCGGTCGTAGTCGCTGGTGGCTTCTGTGGTGGAGCGGAGGAGGGTGCCATCGCCGCTGTATACGTTGCGGTAGGTGCGCACCGCGTAGCCGTTGTGGCCGTACTGATCCACCACCTGCTCGCCGCTGGCCACACTCTCCGACTCCCGATAGATGATCTTGAAGTCCTCATAGGACAGGAACTGGTTGGTCATCACCACATAGCTGTCGTCGGTTTTGGTGCCCAGCAGCGTGACGGTCAACTCGTTGGTCTCGTCGTTATAAGACGTGACGATCTTGAGGGGATAGTCGGTGCTGTTGCGGAAAGCGAAGTCGGGGCCACCCCAGCTGACGGTGGCATCACAGCCGGTGACGGGCATATAGCCCGGGTCAAACATATGGGCGTACCGCAGCACGATGTCCAGATCCCCCAGCAGCGCCGCGTAGTACAGCGTGGAGGACACCTGACAGATACCGCCGCCGATGGAGGTGACGGTCTTGCCGCCGGAATAGGCAGCGGCGGGCTGGAACCCTCTGGCCTCCGTCCGCTGTCCCACGGCGCTGTTGTACCAGAACTCCTCCCCGGGATTGTAGATATTGCCGTTGATGGCACCGGCGGCCAGCCTGATGTTCTGCCGCCGTCCCCAGGGGCCGGCGCAGTAGGTGGTGCTGGTGCCCAGCACGTCGCGGAACAGGCCGTCCTCCATGTCCTCGGTGGACACGGCGGGGAATACCACCTCCGCGTCTACCAAGAACTCCGCACCGGCCTCGGCGCCGTTAAGCTGTGCCTCCACTTCCCCGATGTCGAAGGTGACACCCACCTGCGAGGGGGTGATATGGCCGGTGGATTTGTCGTATTTGGCGCTGACCACGGTGCCCTGCAATTCCTCATAAAGCGATGCCACATCCACCGTGGCCGCCTTGCGCTCCGTGTAGACGCACGCCACCGGTGTCAGGTCGCCTGATGCCAGCTTCTCCGTCAGATCGGCGGCCAGCCGGTCGCCGTCCAGCTTTTCGCCGTCACGGGGCTTGGTGATGTACAGCCCCTCGCCCTCCGCCAGACGCCATCCGCCGTCCACCAGCGTGCAGTCCAGCGTATCGGCAAGGCGCTCACAGGCGGCGGCCAGCGTGGGACGATCCGCCGCCAGCGGCGGCGTGATGTCATTGCCTGCAGCAAAGCCGTAGGCCAGTTGCCAGCCGCCCTGCAAAAAGGCCGCTATGTCGAAGGTGTCGTGGGACTCCACACAGGCGGTACTGACCTCCTGCGGTGTCACCGACACGCCCATCTCCGCCAGTGTCATGAGGTAGATCGTCTCGCCGTTTCGCGTCAGCTGGACGGCGCTTTCCAGCGCCTTGCTGCCCTCCGACTGCCACAGCGTCTCGATCTCCCCCGCCGTCAGGCCGGACACGTCCACGCCCAGCACCGCCGTGTGGGGCAGCGCCCGTCCGCCGTAGACGAACCATCTCACGGCGCACAGGCCGCCGTAGGCCGCTATCATCACCGCCAGCAGGATGACGATGACCAGCCCCGCTTTGCTCCTGTGGGGCGTTTGTTCCGTTCGTTTTTCCGGCGGCGCTACACGCCGCCCGCCTTTTTTCACCGGCGCTGCCGCCGCAGAGGACACCCGCTCACCGCTCATGTCGTCCCCTCCTTCGTAGTTGCTGGGTCTATTGTACCACAGCCATACGAAAAAAGGGTTACAATTCCGTTACACTGACGCTGTCCGTTTCTTGGGGATCCGCACCGTCAGACAGATCTCACTGTCGGTGTCCTGCCGCTGTACGTCCGCGCCTACACCGGCACCCCGCATCAGCCGGATGCCCCGCTCCACGCTGTTGAGGAACAGCCGCACGTCCTTGATGATGTAGGTGCTGCGCTGTCGGGGCGGCGTGGTCTGGCGGGACGAAAGCAGCCGGTCGATGTAGCTTTCCGCCTGTGCCACGTTCAGCCCCTGCTGGCCGATATGTACCGCCGCGTGGAGCCGCGCTTCGCCGTCCTCCAGCCGCAGCAGCGCCCGTGCGTGGCGCTCCGTCAGGTCGTACTGGTGCAGCGCCGCCGTCACCGGCTCCTCCAGCCGCAGAAGCCGCAGCTTGTTGGCCACAGCGGAGGGAGAGCGCCCTAATTTTTCCGCCGCCTGCTGCTGGGTCAGACCGTACCGCCGCAGCAGCGACGCGATGGCGGCGGCCTCCTCCATGTAGTCCAAGTCGCGGCGCTGCAAATTCTCGATAAGTGCCAGCATCGCCGCGTCCTCCTCGCCCACCCTGGCGATGAGACAGGGCACCTCCCGCAGTCCGGCGATACGGGCGGCGCGGAGCCGCCGTTCGCCCGCCACCAGCTCATACCCGCCGCACCGTTCCCGCACCGTCAGCGGCTGCAAAATGCCGTAGGCGCTGATGCTGGCTGCCAGCTCCCGCAGGCCGTCCTCGTCAAACTGATGCCGCGGCTGCTGGGGATTCGGCCGAATGACGTTCACGCCGATATACCGCACCCGACTGGACAAAAACTCACTCTTCTGCACACGCATACGCAGCCCTCCTTCCCACCCATTGTACGACACCT
>CAZTHY010000187.1:0-2876 GCA_964613205.1 uncultured Oscillospiraceae bacterium | reverse complement strand
TCCCGCATCTTTTTCAGCTCCCGCATCATGGCGCTGCGGTCGGCGGAGATGTAATCCGCCAATGCGCTGAGGGAGAAGGGCAGGGAGAAGCCCCGATCGCCGGCTCTGGCCGACAGCAGCGAGAAGTAGCACATCAGCTTATCCCGAATGGAGCGGCGGCTCAACACCTCCACCCGCTCGGAGAGGGCGCTGGCCTTCCCCGCCATCAGGTGCAGCATATTCTCCACCAGCCGTGTGTGGTGGGCGCAGGCGTTTTCACACTGGTGGGTGACGTGTACCGCGTCGATGAACCACACCTTGCAGGGCTTGTCCGCCACCACGGTGATGCTGTCCCCCGCCACGTTTTCAAACATCAGCATTTCCCCGAACACGCCGCCGTTTTCCAGCCGCTCCAGAATGGTGCGGCCGCCCTGCCGGTCGATACGTTCGATGACGGCGCTGCCCTCGGCCATGATGCCGATAATGTCCCGCTGGGCGGCGAAGTCGTACACCACGTCACCCTGCCTGAACCGCTGCTCCCGTGCGCCGAAGCAGGTACGCATGGCGGCGCGGGACTCGGCGCTGATCCCCGCCAGCAGCGGGGAGAGACTTTTTTCCACGGTCAACCCCTCCTTTTCACGCCCATCAGACGGTCGCGGCGGCCGCCGATGACGATATACACGAAGAAATAGGCGATCAGCCCCACGCCGATACCGGCAAACACGTCGATGATGGCGTGCTGCTTCACCAGCACCGTGGAGGCGATGATGACCAGTCCGTACAGCGTGCTGCCCCAGCGGATGGCCGGCTTTCGCAGGCCGTCGGCGTTCCATATCGCCGCCAGCGCACCCATGACGCCCAGCACATGGACGCTGGGGAACACGTTGGTGCAGGTGTCGATGGAGTAGGTGTAGGCCACCAGCCATGCGGCGATGTTCTCGCTGCCCGTCAGCGCGGGGCGGAGATCCTGTCCGTTGGGGATGAGGACGCAGAACACGGTGGCGGTGAAGAAGGTCAGCATCAAAAACCAGATATACCGCCGGAAGCCCTCCGGCTCCTTCAGCAGCAGGTACAGTCCCACCACCGCCAGCAGCGGCGACCAGGTGACGTAGGGGAAGATGAACCACTCACAGAAGGGGATAAGGTCATCCAGTGCCGTCTGTGTGGCCCAGTAGTTGTCGGTGATGAGATGCTCGATGGTGAAGAACGCGATGAGATACGCCGGCAGGAACAGTCCCCACCACATATGGCGGTGGGTTTTGCAGAATTCGCGGATCGCTTGCATAGAGTCGTTTCCCTCCAAGGAATTTCAAATATTGCTCCACATTGTAGCACCTTGACGATGAAAAATAAAGCATTTTGTGGCATAAGTCACAATTTCTTTACAACTCATTCACAGGCTGGACAAGAACAGGGAAGTGCGCTATACTAAATGCAACACATATACACTTAACAAAGGAGAAGCGGTTTATGGAGATCATCAAGCGGGAGGACATCCTCGAAAAGCGGCAGGTCAAGCTGACGGTGGCGGTGGACAGGGAGACGTGGCAAGCGTCGCTGGCGCGGTGCTACGACGCCATCAAGTCCCTTGCCCCTGTGGAGGGCGAGGCCACACGCGCCAATATCGAGGCCAAGTACGGCGGGGAATTCCTCTATCAGGAGGCGGTGAACGACACCTACCCTCAGGCGCTGGTGGAGGCCATCGGTCAGGCCGATCTGCTTATCGCCGGAACGCCTACACTGGCGGTGGAGACCATCGGTGATGACGGCTACACCTTTACCGCCGTCATCGACCTGTACCCCGAGGTGACGCTGGGGCAGTACAAGGGGCTGTCCGCCGTGTACCCCGAGGTGGAGCTCAGTGAGGACGACACCCAGAACGCGCTGGAGGAATACGCCCGCGCCCACATGACGGAGGAGCATCCCGACCGCGCCGCCATGGGCGACGAGGCGCTTATCGACTTCGAGGGCTTCGTGGACGGCGTGGCCTTCGAGGGCGGCAAGGGGGAGCAGTATCCCCTGCTGCTGGGCAGCGGCTACTTCATCCCCGGCTTTGAAGAGCAGGTGGCCGGTGCCGTGGTAGGCGAGGAGCGGGACGTACACGTCACCTTCCCCACCGCCTACACGCCGGAGCTAGCGGGGAAAAAGGCGGTGTTCAAGGTGAAGCTGCACCACGTCACCCGCCGCACCGTGCCTACGCTGGACGATGCCTTTGCCAAGGAACAGGGCTTTGAGGACGTGTCCGCCCTCCGCCGCGCCGTCATGGAGCAGGCGGTGGCGCAGAAGCAAGCCCAGGCCGCCGCCCAGTACGGCGACGCGCTGGTGCAGCAGGTCATCGACGGCATGACGGTGGACATCCCCGCCGCCATGGTGGAGAATCAGATCGACGGCCTCATCGCCCAGCTTCGCGGCACCGTGGAGAGTCAGGGCGCCACGCTGGAACAGTATCTGGATGCCAGCGGCACCACCATGGAGCAGCTCCGCGACCACGCCCGCCAGCAGGCGGACAGCGCCGCCCGCTACGAGCTGGCCATGACGGAGATCGCCCGTCTGGAGAACATCGAGATCACCGACGCGGACGTGGAGGAGCAGTACGCCGCCCTGTCCGCCCAGTACGGCCTGTCGAAAGACCTGATCCGCCAGCAGCTCCCGCCCATGCGCGTCCGCCACGATCTGAAGCTCTCTCACGCCAGAAAAGTGGTGGTGGAGAACGGAAAACGGGCGTAATAAATTATATTTTGCGGGAGGGGCTTTGCCCCTCCCCTTTTCATCGGAATTGTATCGGTAAACGTTTCGTAGGGCGGGGTGACCTCACCCCGCCGCACGGTAGGAGAAAAGGGTGGAGAATTGCGGTGTTCGCGGTAGAGAGACGCATTTCGTTGTAGGGGTCGATGCCC
>CAZTHY010000186.1:0-2878 GCA_964613205.1 uncultured Oscillospiraceae bacterium | reverse complement strand
TGGTGAACCAGTACCTCACCACGGTGAAGCCCATGCACGAGCAGTTCGTGGAGCCTACCCGCAAGTTTGCCGACATCATCGTGCTGGAGGGCGGCCGCAATCTGGTGGCGCTGGACATGATCATGCAGCGCATCGCCAGCCACATTCGGGAGAACTGACGTGAAAGCGCGGCGTATCTTGGCGGGGCTGCTGGCAGCGGCGGCGGTGTTCTTCCTGCTGCCCCTGTGCGCCGGTATCCTCCACTTCGGCATGGTGTGGCCATCGGCGGTACTGCTGCTGGGCGCAGCGCTCCTGCTGTGGCCGGACTTCTTCCGCCGTCTCCTGCGCCCCAAGTGGCTGCGCTGGGCGGTGAGTACCGCGGCGGCGGTGTGCATGGCTGTCATCCTCGTCACACTGGCCTTCATGACCCGTGCCGCGCTGGACAGACCGGCGGCAGACGAGGACTGCACCGTCATCGTGCTGGGCTGTCAGGTGTTCCCCGACGGCCACCCCAGTCTCATCCTGCGGGGACGGATACAGGCGGCCTACGACTACCTGACCACCCATCCCGACGCGGTGTGCATCGCCTCCGGCGGGCAGAACGGCAGCGAGCCCATCAGCGAAGCCCTCTGCATCCGCAACACGCTGGTGGACATGGGCATCGACGAGGGACGCATCCTCATGGAGGACGATTCCCGCTCCACCGAGGAAAACCTCCGCTTCTCCGCCGCGCTGGTGCGGGAGAGGGGACTTCCGGAGACGGCGGCCATCGCCTCCGACAACTTCCACCAGCTTCGCGGGGAGATCTGGGCGGAGCGAAACGGCCTTACCGCCCGCTCCATCGGCTGCGCCAGCCCCTGGTATCTGACGGCGGGGTACTGGGCGCGGGAGACGGCGGCGCTGGTCTTTATGTGCGTTACCGGAAGTTGAGGGCAAAATTTGTGCAATTTGACGGAAATGGCGGATTAGTTAAAGTTCCTTAACCAAAAAGTTGTGTATTTCCACGGATTTTAGGGTTGCTTTTTGAATTTTTCATGGTACAATGGGTGTACAATCTTTATGGAGGTACTTACTATGGCTTATCAGATCGGTTCTGCTTGCGTTAGCTGCGGCGCTTGCGCTGACGCTTGCCCCGTGGGCGCTATCTCTCAGGGTGATTCCCAGTATGTGATCGACGCCAACGCCTGCCTGGACTGCGGTTCCTGCAGCGATACCTGTCCCAACGGCGCTATCAGCCCCGCTGAGTAATCAGGAAAAACGGCAAATGAAAAAGCACCCGTCTGCGGGTGCTTTTTTATGTCCGCCCCTTGCGGAGTGGGCGGCTTTGTATTAGAATGGAGAAAAACGGAAGGGGGCGGCGGTATGGAGCGCTGGGACGAGCTGTGGCCGGAGGGCTGGCGGTTCTGCTTTCGCGACGGCGTGTTCCTCCCCTCCACCGACACGTTCCTCCTGGGCGGCTTTGCCGCGCCGAAAAAGGGCGACCGTGTCTGCGATTTAGGGGCGGGCATGGGGCTGCTGGGCTTGCTGCTGCTGGCGCGTCAGCCCACGATCCACGTCACCAACGTGGACATCGACCCCGATGCCTGTACGCTGGCGGAGAAGAACTTCGCCGCCAACGGCCTTGACGGCCATCGGGTGATCTGCGGCGATCTGCGGGACAGAGCATCACTGCCCACGGCGGGCAGCTTCGACATGGTGGTGTCCAACCCGCCCTACTTTGACGTAAAGCGGGGCGCGGTGGCAGCGGGACAGCGGGGCAGCGCCCGCTCGGAGGTGTGCTGCACGCTGGAGGACGTATGCGGCGCGGCTGCGTATCTGCTGCGCAGCGGCGGCTGGTTTTGTCTCGTCCATCGGGCGGAACGGCTGGCGGAGGTGATGGCGCTGACCACCCGCCTTCGGCTGGAGCCAAAGGAGTTGCAGTTGGTGCAGAAGCGCCCCGATACACCGCCCCGTCTGGCGCTGCTGCGGTGCCGGAAGGACGGCGGCGCAGGGCTGACCGTCCATCCGCCGCTGGTGACGCAGGACGAACATGGCGGCGAATCACCGGCGCTGGCACGGTGTTACTTTAGAGACAGGGAGTAGACGTATGGCAGGCATTTTATACTTGGTGGCCACGCCCATCGGCAATTTGGGGGATTTCTCCCCCCGCGCCGTGGAGACGCTGGAGAAGGCGGATTTCATCGCGGCGGAGGATACCCGCGTCAGCGTGAAGCTGCTGAACCATTTCAATATCAAAAAACCGCTGGTCAGCTACCATGAGCACAACCGCGCTTCGGCGGGACAGGCCATTCTGGAGCGGCTGCTGGGGGGCGAGATCTGCGCCCTCGTCACCGATGCCGGCACACCGGCCATCAGTGACCCGGGGCAGCCGCTGGTGGCGCTGTGCGCCGAAAACGGCGTGGAGGTGCAGTCCATCCCCGGCTGCTGCGCCGCCATTACGGCGCTGGCGGTGTCGGGACTGGACACCACCCGCTTCACCTTCGAGGGCTTTCTGCCGTCGGGCAAAAAGGAGCGGCGCGACGCGCTGGCGGAGTTGAGCGGCGAGCGGCGGACGATGGTGTTCCACGAAGCGCCCCACCGTTTGCGGCAGACGCTGGCGGATATGCGGGAAGCGCTGGGCGACCGGCGTATCGCCCTTTGCCGCGAGCTGACGAAGCTCCATGAGGAGACACGTCGCACCACGCTGGCGGAAGCCGTGACCTATTACGAGACCAATGAGCCGCGCGGGGAGTATGTGCTGGTGGTAGCGGGCAGGGAGAAGCAGGAGACGGCGCTGACGCTGGAGGACGGCATCGCCATGGTGCTGAAACTCCGTCAGGAGGGCATGAAGCTGAAAGAAGCCGCCCGCCGCGTCTCCGACGACACCGGCCTCCCCAGAAACGCCCTCTACGACGGCGCA
>CAZTHY010000185.1:0-2887 GCA_964613205.1 uncultured Oscillospiraceae bacterium | reverse complement strand
TCGTTTCGTTCGTTGTTTAATTTACAAGGTACACGTCCCACAACCGCGGAACAGTCATTATCTTACCATATGTCTCCCATCTTGTCAACTACTATTTTCGCTTTTTTCAAAACTTTTTTAGCAGCTTTTGGAGGGGACTCCGGTGCCGTCCTTGCGGACAGCTTGGATAGACTACCACACCTTTCCACATTTGTCAACGCTTTTCGACCGGATTTTTCAACTTTGATGACACGGCGTTTGTCATAAGCAAAACTGAACGCTGTTATACGATGTCGTAAAGCTGTCGCAGGTCGGTGATCTCCCAGTCGATACGCACGTCGTCAGGACGAGGAGCGCGGCGGGGATTGTACCAGCAATTGGGCAGGCCGTACCGGTCTGCGCCCCGCATATCGCTGGAAATGCTGTCGCCGATGACGATGCAGTTGTCCTTTGTGATGCCGTCGATGCGGCCAAACACATAGTCAAAATAGGCCGGATCCGGCTTGGCGGCACCGGCCTCCTCGCTGATAAAGGCGGCGGTGATGTAGGGGCGGATGGTGCTTTTGGCCAGCCGTCCCCGCTGGACGGATGCCACCGCGTTGGTGACGAGATACAGCTTGTGGTCGCGGCTCAACGTGCGGCAGACCTCCTCCGCATAGGGCAGCAGGAACGACTGCTGACCCAGCGTGCCCAGGTGCATGGCGTTGCACGCCTCCGCGTCACGCTCCACGCCCAGTTCCCGAAAGAAATTGCGGAACCGCTGTACCACGAGAAACTCCTTGGTACACTCGCCCCGATCGAAGGCCGCCCACATGGCGTTGTTGCACGTTTCGTAGAGCCGGAACACCTCCTCGGTGTCCGGCAGGTCGAAATGAGCGCAGACGGTGCTGAACGCCACGCGGTTGCCCCGATCGAAGTCAAACAGCGTGTTGTCCGCGTCCAGCAGCAGATAGGGATACTTCATAAACAGGCTCCTTAGCAGAATACATCGTTTCGGGCAGGGCGGTCGTAGACCTCCTCCAGCTCGCTTTTGTGGTAGAGGTAGCCCGCATCGTCAAAATACTTGGCACCCGCCGGACAGCCCTTCACACAGGCGCAGCACTTGACGCACACGCCGGTGACCTGGGACACGTCGGATGCGTCGATGCTGCCCATGGGACAGCGGGCGGCGCAGAGACCGCAGCCGGTACACTTGGCCATGTCGGTCTTGGGCTTTACCTTTAATATATTGATGGGGTTGCCGTGGCGGTCGCGAGGGGTGTAGTAAGGCCGGATGGGGTCGCAGCCGCCCACGGTGACACCGTGGAGGCCGTCAGCCTGCACCTTCGCCGCGATACGGCGGGCAAAATCGTCCATCTCCGCCTCGTCCGCTGCGTTGGGGCGTCCTGCGCCCAGCGTGGTGGAGAAGCTGTGTTCGCCCACGAAGGCACCGCCGCCGATGACGGTGAAGCCCCCTGCCGTCAGCAGCTGGGACAGCTCCATGAGGGAGTCGTCATAGTTGCGGTTGCCGAACAGCACCACCGGCACGGCCGGTGTGCGGTCGCCCCGCACCTTGTCGCGGATGTAGGGCATCAGCAGGTTGGGCACCCGCCCCGCATAGGTGGGACAGCCCACCACCGCCAGATCAGCGGCGGTAAAGGCCAGCGTCTCCTGCCGTGCATCAGGCAGGGTGAAGTCGTGTTCCTGATACGATATGCCCAGCGTCTCCGCCAACAGGCGGGCGATGCGGGTGACGGTCTTTTTGGTGGTGCCGGTGCCGCTGAAATAGACGGCATGGACGCAGGTAACGGTCATGGTAGTCCCCTCCCTATTACAGTTGAAAATCGCCCTCGTTGAGCTTCTCCGTGTCCAGCTTCAGCGGTCTGGGCGGTACACGGCGCAGCGGGTCGTAGACGAACGCGCCGCAGCTATGTTCCGGCGCAACGATGCCCTTTTTGACACAGGCCACCTTGTCCTCGCCGATGCGGCTGCCCCGTGCGCAGTAGGCGCAGCGGGGGTCGATGTCCTTGCGAAACAGCATGGTGTCACCTCACAGTGTATACAGCTTCACTGCGCCGTCCTCCACGGTGGCGCTGAGCTGGGTGATGGGATTTTCAAAGGAGTCGATGATACGGGCGGCCATGGGATCCTCCAGCTCTTTCTGAATGAGCCGCCGCAGGTTCCGTGCGCCGTAGGTCAGCGAATAGGACTTGCCGGAGAGATAGTCCACCAGCTTATCGTCGTAGCGGAAGGTGAAGCCCTTTTCGCTCAGACTCTGCACCAGCTCATCCAGCATGATGCGGGCGATGGAGGCGAAGTGCTCCTCGGTCAGGTGGTTGAAGCAGACGATCTCGTCCACGCGGTTCAAAAACTCAGGCCGCAGGAAGTCCCGCAGCGCCTTCATGGTGCGCTCCCTGCCCTGATCGTCGGCGCTGCCGCCAAAGCCCACCGCGCCGGAGGACTTGGTATCGCTGCCGGCATTGGATGTCATGACGATGACGGTGTTCTCGAAGTTGACCTTGCGGCCATGGGCGTCGGTGATCTGGCCGTCGTCCAGAATTTGCAGCAGCACATTGAGCACATCGGGGTGGGCTTTCTCGATCTCGTCGAACAGCACCACGGAATAGGGCTTGCGGCGGATTTTTTCCGTAAGCTGTCCCGCCTCATCGTAGCCCACATAGCCGGGAGGGCTGCCTACGATGCGGGAGACGGAGTGCTTTTCCATATACTCCGACATATCCAGCCGGATAAGGCTCTCCGGTGCGTTGAACAGGTCGTCCGCCAGCTGCTTCACCAGCTCCGTCTTGCCCACACCGGTGGGGCCTACAAAGATGAAGCTCACCGGCTTACGCTTGGGGCTGATGCCCACCCGGTTGCGGCGGATGGCGGCGGACACGGCGGCGATGGCCTCGTCCTGCCCCACCACATG
>CAZTHY010000184.1:0-2899 GCA_964613205.1 uncultured Oscillospiraceae bacterium | reverse complement strand
CCACGATGATCTCGCCGCCGTATTCGTAGGCGGTCATGTTCTTGCCGATCTCGTTAAGACCGCCAAGGGGGATGATCTTCAATTTTTCTGCCATATAACGATAGTTGCTCCTTTATAGTAAGATGGAAAATCGTCATCTGAGGCGGGAAAAATGGCAACAGCAAAATAAGAGCGCGCCGTCTCTCTTGCCTGCCCTGCTTCGCAGAAAGAGGAGACGGTCTTTCGCCCGCCGCCGATGACCGTATACAGGGGACACGCCCCGTTGTTGTATGTGACCGCGAAGCTCACTCTCCGCGAAACAACCAAAAACCGTGCGCCGTATTTGGCGCTTTTCACGAATTATATCACATTTCTTCCCGTTTGTACACCCCTAACTTCACGACGTCTTTCGACAGCGGAAAAAAGTGGCGCTTTTTCCTGAAATGTATTGTCCCGCCGGTGAATTTGTGCTATAATGAGCTGATTAAATTGGGATGGTATTCCCACGACCGGAAGGAGGCGCGTTCCTTGAGCAAGAAGATCATCCGCGGTTTTCGTACCAATATGGCGCTGTACAGCGTGTGTCTCATCGCCTTTGTAGCGGTGACGATCCCCTTCCAGCCGGTGCTGGCGGCGGCAGAAGCGCTGGTGGCGCTGTTGGTGATACTGGTGGGGCGGCGGCGCACCAAAATGGCGCAGTCCTCCGTGCGGCAGTACATGGACCGCGTCTCCGGCGGCATGGACACCGCCCGTTCCAGCAATATGCTGTACGCCCCGCTGCCGATGCTGGTGTTCGACGTGGCCACCAGTGAGATCCTGTGGTGCAACGAGATGTTCATGGCGCTGACGAAGCAGAAGGACAAGATCTTCGAGACGGCGGTGGACAGCGTCATACCGGATTTCACCTACCGCTGGCTGCTGGAGGGACGGCGGGAGCATCCCGATCTGCTGCGGTGGAACGACCGTATCTACCGCGTGTTCGGCGCGCTGAGCCAGCCGGAGGATCCCCACGACACCACCACGCTGGCCACCACCTACTGGATGGACGTGACGGAGAAGGAGGAGATGCGCCAGACGCTGGAGCTGACCCGCCCGCTGGTGGCCATCCTCATGGTGGACAACTACGAGGAACTGATGAAGGCCTGTCCCGAAAACCGGCGCTCCGCGCTGGTGGCAGCGCTGGAGGAGCAGCTCAACGGCTGGGCGGCGGACACCGGCGGACTGCTGCTGGGCTACGACCGCGACCGGTATCTGTTCCTGTTTGAGGAAAAGGACTACGCCGGCTTTACCGAGAGTAAATTCGACGTGCTGGAAAAGGTGCGGCAGGTACAGGCCGGTGAGGGCGTGTCCGCCACGCTGTCCATCGGCGTAGGCCGTGAGGAGGACAGCTTCGACCAGCTCTTCCGCAACGCTTCGCTGGCGCTGGAAATGGCGCTGAGCCGCGGCGGCGATCAGGCGGTGGTGAAGGATCGGGTGAACTTCGAGTTCTACGGCGGCCGCAGCAAGAGCACCGAAAAGCGCACCAAGGTGAAGTCCCGCGTCATGGCCAACGCCTTGGGCGAGCTGATCGACGACGCGCGTCAGGTGTACGTTATGGGTCACCAGTACGCCGACATGGACTCTCTCGGTGCGGCGGTAGGCGTATGCTGCATCGCGCGGAAGCGGGGCAAGCCCTGCCAGATCGTCATCGACACGGAGAACAACGCCGCCCACCCCATTCTGCGGCGTTTGGCAGCGCAGGAGGAATACGGCGGTGTCACCATCTCCGGTTCCGATGCCTTTTTGAAGTGCCAGCCCGGGGCGCTGCTGGTGGTGGTGGATACCAACCGCCCCCAGAGCGTGGAATCCCCCGACCTGCTGGAAACCTGCAACCGCGTGGCGGTCATCGACCACCACCGGCGGGGCAGCAGCTACATCGACAAGATGGCGCTGAACTACCACGAGCCCTACGCCTCGTCTGCCAGCGAGCTGGTGGCGGAGCTGATGCAGTATCTGGTGGAGCCCTCCGATGTGCTGAAATGCGAGGCGGAGGCGCTGCTGGCCGGTATCGTGCTGGACACCAAGAACTTCACCAACCGCACCGGCGGCCGCACCTTCGAGGCGGCGGCGTATCTGCGGCGGCTGGGCGCCGACACGCAGGACGTGCAGCGGATGTTCCAGGGCGACCTGCCCTCCATGATCGCCCGCTACGACATCATCCGGCAGGCGGAGGTGTACCACGAGGACATCGCCATCGCCGCGCTGGACGAGGAATGCGACCGTGTGACGGCGGCCAAGGCGGCGGATGAGCTGCTGACGCTGCAGGGCATCTGCGCCAGCTTCGTCCTCTACCGCAAGGGCGAGGGCGTGTATATGTCCGCCCGTTCGCTGGGCGAGATCAACGTACAGGTCATTCTGGAAGCGCTGGGCGGCGGTGGCAACTCCACCACCGCCGGCGGACAGGCCGACGGCATCACCGTGGAGGAAGCACGTGAGAAGCTGCTGGCGGCCATCGACCACTATTTTGAAAGCTGACAAAACCGACGAAAAGGAGATATATTACCATGAAGATCATCTTGAAGCAGGACGTAAAGGGCAAGGGCAAGAAAGGCCAGCTCATCGAGGCAGCGGAGGGCTACGCCCGCAACTTCCTCATCCCCAAGGGTCTGGCGGTGGAAGCCACCCCCGACGCGGTGAACACCATGAAGCTGCAGGCCAAGGCCAAGGCCAAGGCCGACGCAGAGGCCAAGGCGGAGGCGCTGGCCATTGCCGAGAAGCTGAAGAGCTGTCAGGTGAAGATCGCGGCCAAGGGCGGCGAGGGCGGCAAGCTGTTCGGCGCAGTCACCGGCAAGGAGATCGCCGCCGCGCTGAAAGAGCAGTTCGCCATGGACGTGGACGGCAAGAAGCTGGTGCTGGAGCAGCCCATCAAGAGCTTCGGCAG
>CAZTHY010000183.1:0-2940 GCA_964613205.1 uncultured Oscillospiraceae bacterium | reverse complement strand
CTGATGACCGCCACCTCCCACCTGACGGGGAAGAAGATCAACCGCTTCACCCACATCCACCAGTCCACCGAGGACTTGGTGAAGAAGGTGAAGATGCTGCGTATGATCTCCCAAAAGACCGGCACCTGCTACCAGCGGTGCGTGGGCTTTGACGCCATGAACGCCACCTACTCCGTCACCTACGAGATCGATCAGGCCATGGGCACCCAGTACCATGAGCGCTTTAAGAAGTATTTGGAGTATGTGCAGGAGAACGATCTGATGATCGCCGGTGCCATGACCGACGTGAAGGGCGACCGCAGTCTCCGTCCCGGCCAGCAGAAGGATCCCGACCTGTTCGTCCATGTGGTGGAGAAGCGGGAGGACGGCATCGTCATTCGGGGCGCGAAAGCCCACATGACCGGTATGGTCAACAGCCATGAGATGCTCATCATGCCCACCATGGGCATGAAGGAGGACGAAGCGGACTACGCCGTGTGCTGCGCCATCCCCGTGGACGTCGAAGGCGTCATCCATATCTTCGGCCGTCAGACCAACGACGACCGCAAGTGCGAGGGCGACGTGGATCAGGGCAACGCCCAGTACGGTATCGTAGGCGGCGAGTGTCTGACGGTGCTGGAAAACGTATTCGTTCCCTGGGAGCGGGTGTTCATGTGCGGCGAGACCGCCTTCTCCGGTCTGCTGGTGGAGCGCTTCGCCTGCTACCACCGCGCCAACTACGGCGGTTGCAAGAGCGGCGTGTCCGATGTGGTCATCGGCGCGGCGGCGCTGATGGCGGATTACAGCGGCTACGGCAAGGCCGGCCACGTCAAGGAAAAGCTGAACGAAATGATCCACAAGGAGGAAACGCTGTTCGCCTGCTCGCTGGCCTGCTCCTGCGAGGGCAAATGCACCGCCTCCGGCGCGTATTTCGTCGATCCCCTGCTGGCCAATGTGGGCAAGCACAACGTCACCCAGCTCATCTATGAGATCGACCGGCTGGCGCAGGACATCGGCGGCGGCATCATCGCCACCATGCCCTCCGAGGCCGATTTGAAGAATCCGGAGATCGGCCACTATGTGGACAAGTACCTGCGGGGCGTGGAGTGCATCCCCACCGAGGATCGTATGCGGGTGGGACGTCTCATCGAGAACATGACCGGCGGTACGGCGCTGGTGGAGTCCATGCACGGTGCCGGTTCCCCTCAGGCGCAGAAGGTCATGTACTCCAAGCTGTCCTCCCTGGAGGAGAAGAAAAAGTACGCCGCCGCCATCGCCGGTGTCGGCCACGGTGAGAAGAAGGAGTAACACATGGAACTGCGTATTTCTCAGCTTGCCAAAAACTACCCCGCCTCCGGCATCCGCAAGATGTTCGATCTGGCGGCGGACTATGACGATGTCATCGCCCTGACGCTGGGCGAGCCCAACTTTGAAACGCCCGCCTACATCAAGGAAGCCGCCAAGAAAGCGCTGGACGACAACTTCACCCATTACGCCCCCAACGCCGGTCTCCCCGTGCTCCGTCAGGCGGTGGCCAACCGCTACCAGCGCTACTGGAACGGCTACAAGGCCGACAACGTGGTGGTGACGGTAGGCGCGCTGGAGGGTCTGACACTGTGTTTGCTGGCGCTGCTGGATCGGGGCGACGAGATCCTCGTGCCCGACCCCTGCTTTGCCAACTACTACGGACAGGCCATGATCGCCGGTGCCACGGCGGTGCCGGTGCCCGCCCACGAGGAAAACGGCTTCAACATCACCGCCGCCGACGTGGAAAAGTGCATCACCCCCAAGACGAAGGCCATCCTGCTCAACTCCCCCTGCAACCCCACCGGTGCGGTGATGAGCAAGGAGGAGGTGCTGGCTATCGCCGAGGTGGTGAAGAAGCACAACCTGTGGGTGTTCTCCGACGAGCCCTACGATGCCATCGTCTATGACGGCGTGGAGGCCTTCTCCATGGCGCAGGTGGACGACGTGCGCGACCACGTTGTCGTGCTGAACAGCTTCTCCAAGACCTACGCCATGACCGGCTGGCGGGTGGGCTACCTGCTGCTGCCGGAGGCCGCCTATGTGCCCAAGTTTGCCGCGCTGCAGGAGGGCTTGGTGTCCTGCGTGTCCAGCTTCTCTCAGGTGGCCTGCGCCGAGGCGCTGAAAAGCACCGAGTGCGTCCAGTCCATGCTGGCGGACTACACCCGCCGCCGCGACATTCTGGTGGACGGCATCAATGCCATCCCCGGTTTCCACTGCGCCAAGCCCAAGGGCAGCTTCTACGCCTTCGTCAACATCAAGGCCTTCGGCAAGACGTCTCAGGAGTTTGCCGAGGAGCTGATCCGCGGCGCCCGCGTCATCTGCGTCCCCGGCACCGCCTTCGGTGCTATGGGTGAGGGCTACCTCCGTCTGGTGTTCGCCAACTCCGACGACAACCTGAAAGAGGCCGTCCGCCGCATCGACGCCTATATCCGCAAGGCATATCCCGACATGAAGTGACCTGCTCCTCCCACACCGGCACAGCGCCGGTGTGGGAGGATAAAGGCTGTTCTTTGCTCTTGCATATCTCCGCCGCATCTGTCATAATCGGAGGTGCGAAAGCAGCGTGAAGCGGCTGGGTCATTATCCCATCCCGACAAAAGAGAAAGTGAGGAGAGACTATGTCTACCGTTTCTATCCGCAAGACCCATGGTGAGGATTACGCCTCCATCAAGACCGTGGTCGATCAGGTCATCGCCGATGTGGGCGGGCTGGAAGATATCGTCAAGCCCGGCTACAAGGTCATCATCAAGCCCAACCTGGTGGCCTGCCCCACCGATCGCCTGTCCGGCGGCGTGACCCGCTGGGAGGTCTGCCTGGCCATCTACGAGGCCGTCAAGGCCGTAGGCGGCGTGCCCGTCATCGCTGAATCCTCTGCCGCCGGTGCCGACACCGAGCTGACCATCGCCAAGTGCGGCTATCAGGAGCTGCGGGACA
>CAZTHY010000182.1:0-2954 GCA_964613205.1 uncultured Oscillospiraceae bacterium | reverse complement strand
AGGCTCCTGCGGGATGACGATGGCGCAGATGATGTAAGCCAGCAAGCCGCTGCCGCCGAGACAGCAGAACAGCACCCATGCCAGCCGGATCAACGTGGGGTCAACGCCGAAATAGCGGGCAATGCCGGAACAGACACCGGCCAGCATCTTGTCGGAAGCGGAGCGATACAGTCTTTTGTCCATGCAAATGACCTCCTTTCTTGTTGAACGTAGTATACACCCGATTACGGAAAAAGAAAAGAGCCGTAATCAAATCTTAATCTTTCTCACAAAAAGTTCAAAATTTCAGCACCACGCCTACCACCGCGGAAATGCCGATAAACACGATGGGGTGCCACTTTTTTGTAGGTTTCACCCAGTTGGTCAGCACCAGCAGCGCGGCGGCCAGCGCCACCGCCAGCAGGTTGACGCTCTCCACCGCAGCAAGGCCGCTGTCCTGATGCAGAAAGGCGATCGGCACCACGGAAAGCCCTGCCGCCGCCACCAGCGCCGTGGAGGCGGGACGCAGACCGTAGAACGCGCCGCTGACCCACCGGCTATCCCGAAACGCCTTCAAAAAGGCGGCGATGATGAGGATGATGATAATGGACGGTGTCACCAGTCCCAGCGTGGCCACCACCGCGCCCAGTACGCCGCCGGTGGTGAAGCCCACATAGGTGGCCATGTTCACGCCGATAGGCCCCGGCGTGGATTCCGACACTGCCAGCATATTGGCCAGATCCGCCGCCGTGAACCAGCCGGTGCGGACGGACATATCCTGCAAAAAGGGCAGCGTGGCCAGCCCGCCGCCCACGGCGAACAGCCCCGTCTTGAAAAACTCCCAAAAGAGACGAAGATACACCATTACTGCGCCCTCCTTATGAAGTTCTGCACCACGATGCCCAGCACCGCTGCCGTCGCCACGAACACCACCGGCGACAGGTCGGTGAGCATGGCCGCTGCCAGCACCGCCAAAAAGATGACACCTGCCACCCAGTCCTTCACGGCGCTCTTGAACAGCTTCACCACCGCGTTGAAGATCAGCACGCACACGCACACCCGAATACCGGCAAAGGCGTGCTGCACCCAGTCCAGATGGGAGAAGGACTGGATGACCCCCGCCAGCGCCACAATGATGACCAGCGACGGAAACACCAGCCCCAGCGTGGCGATAATGCCGCCGGCAATGCCCCGCTGCTTCTGTCCCACAAACGTAGCGGTGTTGACGGCGATAATACCCGGCGTACACTGGCCGATGGCGAAGTAGTCCGTCAGCTCCTCATCCGTCGCCCAGCCCTTGTTCTCCACGATCTCCCGCTGCAAAATAGGCAGCATGGCCATGCCGCCGCCGAACGTCATCACCCCTACTTTAGCAAAGGTGATGAACAACTCCCAAAGTGCTTTCCACATAGTCTTACCTCATTCCGTATAACCGTACAGTCCCCGCACCGACACCTCGCCGCTGCGGAGCGTCTCCGTCACGCCGTCTCCATACCGGACGGTCAGCCCGAACTCGTCGTCCACCGCCAGCGCCAGCGCCGGTTGTTCGCCGCCGCCCCGCAGTACGCGGACGGGCTTGCCTACATTGACGCACCGGCAGCGGTAGTCGTATAGCCACGCCTCCGGCGCGGACAAGTCCCGCCGCAGCGCCGTGAGCTGCTCCAAAATCGCCTTCGCCAGCGCCATAGGCGACACGTCACACCCCAGCTCATGGAGCGACACGGCCATATCCGCCACGCCCTCCGGCACCGCCGCCACGTTGACGCCGATACCCACCACCAGCCAGTCGATGCCGCCCTCCGGCCGCAGCGACGACTCGGTAAGGATGCCGCACAGCTTCCTGCCCTCCGCCACCACGTCGTTGCACCACTTGATACCGCACCGCAGGGGACACAGCGACTCCACGGCGCGGCACACCGCTACGGCGGCCATGGGGGTTACGCGCATAACCTCCCCCGCTGGGCAGTTCCGCCACAGCGCCGACAGGTACAGCCCACCCTCCGGCGACAGGAACGACCGTCCCCGCCGTCCCCGTCCGGCGGACTGGCGCTGGGCGATAACGGCGGTGTTGTCGCCGCCGGACAACGCCAGCCCTTTCGCTATGTCGTTGGTGGAGGTGACCTCCTCATACTGCCGCACACGCCACATACCGATGCCGCCTTTCTTCATGTCTCACGGTATTTTACCACCGCTGCCGCCGTTTGTAAATGGGCAGCGGGTACCGGTTTGTGGGGCAAAGGGGCGCGTTGTGCGATTTACACAAAGAGGGATTTTGAAATTTTTCCTTTCTTGGCGCAGAAAACTATTGCATTTTGTCGAAAGCGCCCGTATAATAGGCAGGAAATACGAGAGGGGGTGCCGTCATGGCCGGTCAAATGATGAAAACCTGCTGCTGCGGTACCACTGTTTCTATTTTGCATATTGTTCTCTTTTGACCGGTGTTTTTTCACCGGTTCTTTTTTTGAACTCCGTTAGCAAAAAAATGAACATATACAACTGAACGAAAGAGAGGAAACGTCACATGAACAAGAAACTGGGACAAGACGCCATCTACGACGCCCGTGAGCTGGGAACGCCCCGTATGCTCCTGCTGGGCTTGCAGCATATGTTCGCCATGTTCGGCGCAACGGTGCTGGTGCCCATCCTCGTCAGCAACTACGGTCTGCCCCTGTCCATCCAGACGACACTGCTGTTTGCCGGTCTCGGCACGCTGCTGTTCCACGTCTGCACCAAGTTTAAGGTACCTGCCTTTTTGGGCTCCTCCTTCGCCTTTTTGGGCGGCTTCGAGGCCGTTGCCCAGCTGGACGTGGGTAAGTTCGCCGGCATGACCGGCGAGGAAAAGCTGCCCTACGCGCTGGGCGGCGTAGTGGTTGCCGGCCTGCTGTACCTGGTGCTGGCGCTGCTCTTTAAGCTGGTAGGCGCCAAGAAGGTCATGCGCTTCTTCCCGCCCATCGTCACCGGCCCCATCATCATCC
>CAZTHY010000181.1:0-2968 GCA_964613205.1 uncultured Oscillospiraceae bacterium | reverse complement strand
TCGATCTCGTCGAACAGCACCACGGAATAGGGCTTGCGGCGCACCTTTTCGGTGAGCTGGCCGCCCTCCTCGTGGCCGACGTAGCCCGGGGGTGAACCGATAAGACGGGAGACGGTGTGCTTTTCCATGTACTCCGACATATCGATACGCACCATGGCGTTCTCGTCTCCGAACATGGCCTGCGCCAGCGTCTTGCACAGCTCCGTCTTGCCCACGCCGGTGGGACCCAGGAACAGGAAGGAACCGATGGGGCGCTTGGGGTCCTTCAACCCCACACGGCTGCGGCGGATGGCCTTGGCCACGGCAGCCACGGCATCGTCCTGCCCCACCACCCGCTCATGGAGCTTCTCTTCCAGCTTCAAAAGCCGTGCCGACTCGTCCTCCGTCAGTCGGGTGACGGGAATGCCCGTCCAGCCCGCCACCACCTTGGCGATATCGTCGGCGGTGACGCTGCCGCGGTTCTGCGCCCGATCTCTGCGCCACTTGTCCCGCTCGATGTCCACCTGCTCCTGATAGTCCTTCTCGATGTCGCGAAGCTGGGCGGCCTTTTCAAAGTCCTGCGCGGCGATGGCCTCCGTCTTTTCGCGGTGCAGCGCGGCGATCTTCTCCTCCAGCGACCTGAGATCGGGGGAGGACGCTTCCGCGTCCATCCGCACCTGCGACGCCGCCTCGTCCATCAGGTCGATGGCCTTGTCCGGCAGGAACCGGTCGCCGATGTACCGGCGGGACAGGTGGACGGCGGCTTCCAGTGCCTCGTCGGTGATGGTCAGCTTGTGGTGGGCTTCGTACTTGTCCCGCAGCCCCTTCAGAATCTCCAGCGCCGCTTCGGGGGTAGGCTCGCCCACCGTCACCGGCTGGAAACGGCGCTCCAGCGCAGCGTCCTTCTCGATATACTTCCGGTACTCGTTGAGGGTGGTGGCGCCGATGACGCGAATCTCGCCGCGACCCAGTGCCGGCTTGATGATGTTGGCCGCGTCTACCGCGCCCTCGGCGCTGCCGGCACCCACGATGGTGTGCAGCTCGTCGATGAACAGGATGACGTTGCCGTCCTTCTTCACCTCCGCCAGCGTGTTCTTGATGCGCTCCTCGAACTCGCCGCGGTACTTGGTGCCGGCCACCATGCCGCTGAGGTCGAGGGAGAGGATTTTCTTGTCCAGCAGCTCCTCCGGCACGTCACCGGCGGCGATACGCTCCGCCAGTCCCTCGGCGATGGCGGTCTTGCCAACGCCCGGCTCACCGATGAGGACGGGGTTGTTCTTGGTGCGGCGGGACAGGATCTGAATGACCCGCTGGATCTCCTTCTCCCGCCCGATGACGGGATCCAGCTTCTGACTGCGGGCGGCCTCCGTCAGGTCTCGGGTGAACTCCGCCAGCGTCTTGCCCTTCTTGTCGCTCTCACGGGCGGAAGTGCCGGACACCGGCGCGGTGGCCTTGGGCGCGCCGCTGATCTTCTTCACCACGGCGCTGTACATCTTGTTGGGCTCCACGCCGATGGAGCGCAGGATACGCAGCCCCATGTTGCCGCCCTCCCGTAGAAGTCCCATCAGCAGGTGTTCCGTGCCGATGTAGCCGCTGCCCATACGGGCGGATTCCGAAACCGCCAGCTCAATGACGCTCTTGGCGCGGGGCGTCAAGCCCTGGCTGGGCGCGGCACCGGACACGCCCTGTCCCACACTGCGCCGCACCACGGCGCAGACCATCTCATCGGTGACACCGAACTCACTGAGGACGCGGTGCGCCACGCCCTCCTCCTCACGAATCAGCCCCAGCAGCAGGTGTTCCGAGCCTACATAGCCGTGACCCAGCTCCTCCGCCGCCTCCTGACTGAGACGCAGCGCCTCCTCGGCGCGAGGGGTGAATTGATACTCTGCCATATTTTTGCACACTCCTTTCGGAAGTCGTATTCTTTCTCACGCGCTGAGGGACTTCAGCTCGTCCCGCAGCTTGGCGGCATCCTCGTACCGCTCCTCGGCCACGGCGCTGTGGAGCTGGTGGCGCAGCGCGTTCTTCTTCCGCTCCAGCGACAGCGATTCCCGCTGCTCCTTCGGCAGCAGATCGTCCTCCGGCTCCGCCTTTTCGCCCTTCGCCTGCTCCAGCACGTCCACCGGACGGGGAAACTCCGTCAGCAGACGGCTGCCCAGCCCGCCGAAGAAGGGCTCCAGCATCCCGAAGGGGCGGGCGAACCAGTCGTCGTCGAAGAAGCCGCCCCAGCGGGACTGGCGGACGCGGTCGGTATAGCCCAGCTTTTCCGCGCAGTCGCTGCACAGGTGCTGCTCCGTCACGCGGCCGTTGATGTTGCTCTTATAGTAAAACGTAGCGTCGTTCTTACCGCAATTCATACACTTCATGATGATAACCTCCCATACTGAAAATCAAACGGAATGGATGAGTATTTGCTTGAAAATATCTGCCCGCAGACTGTCGCGGCAGTTGGGCGGGGCGCTTTGCAGCGCACGGGCGGACACGGCGGACAGCAGCGAGCGCCCCAATTCCTCGCTGATGGCCTCGCTGCTCACCAGATTTTGGGTGATGGCGCGGGCGCTGTGGTCGTCCAGCGTGTCACCGATGGAATTGATGACGTGCATCAGCAGCGTCTGCCGATCCACCCGCACACGGGTGATGCGGATGTACCCGCCGCCGCCCCGCCGCGACTCCACGATGTAGCCGTGTTCCGGCGAGAAGCGGGTGGACATGACGTAGTTGATCTGACTGGGAACGCAGTTGAAACGCTGCGCCAAGTCGCTGCGCTGCAATTCCAGCGCGCCGCCGGCGCTGTCCAGCTCGTCGCGGATGAAACCGGCGATAATATCGGTGATACCCATAGGTGGTCCCTGCCTTTCCTGCAAAGTCGGATTTTGAATTTGACTTTGCCTTTCTTTGACCTTTGATCGTATGATAACACCGGTACGTCAAAATGTCAAGGGTGAAATTTGACCTTTTTTGACCAAAAGTGTAAACAAATTATGAC
>CAZTHY010000180.1:0-2968 GCA_964613205.1 uncultured Oscillospiraceae bacterium | reverse complement strand
ACTCGATGATATACTCCGCGCCGCAGTCCGCCCAGTTGATCATGGCGGCGTCGGACTCACTGTAAACCTTGATCTTGCGGCCATTGACGATCAGGTCGCCGCCGGCGTGCTCCACCATACCCGGGAAGTTCCGGAACACGGAGTCGTATTTCAGCAGATAGACCATGTAGTCGATGTCCGCCTTGCGCAGGTTGATACCGCAGACGTCAAACTTCTCCGGATTCTCCGCCAGAATGCGCAGCACCACGCGGCCGATGCGGCCAAAGCCATTGATACCGATCTTGATTCCCATGTCGTTTTCCTTTCGTTCTACCGCTCTTGCAGCGGCTGTATTTGTTCCAAGTACATTATAGCAGCTTCTTTGGATTTGTCACTATAAAAGTTGAAAATTTTTCCGGTTTTTTCTAAAATTTCCGGTATTTTTTGCCGCAAAAATACAATTTTTCCTTGAAGCAGGACTGAATGTTCCATACGTTTCAAACCTTGGAAATATGGGTACATCCGCAAAAAAAGCGGACGGCTGACCGTCCGCTTTCGCTGCTGCGCGTTACAGGATGATACAGATCAGCCCGCCGCCGCCCTCGTTGATGATGCGCTCCAGCGCCTGCCGCAGCTTGCCCTGTGCGTCGGCAGGCATACGCTTCAGCTTGGCCTGCAAGTCCTCGCTGACGATCTCGTGGAAGCTGCGGCCAAAGATATTGGACTGCCACAGCTTGCCGGTGTCCCCCTCGAACTCCTGCAAAAGATAGTTCACCATGTCCTCCGACTGCTTCTCGTTGCCCACAATGGGAGAAACGGTGGTCTCGATGTCGGCGCGGATGAGGTGGATGGACGGTGCGCTGGCCTTCATCCGCACGCCGTACCGCCCGCCCTGCCGGACGATCTCCGGATCCTCCAGGTCAAGTTCCTCCACCGAGGGCATGACGATGCCATAGCCGGTGTCGCGGGCGCTTTCCAGCGCCGGTGCCAGCTTGTCGTACTCCCGCTTGGCCTCCGCCAGTGCGGTGATCATCTGCATCAGGTCGCCGTCGTCCGTCACCGTCAGCCCTGACCGCTGGGAAAGCGTGTCGTAGAACAGGTGGTGGGGCAGGTGTATCTCCGCCTCCGCCACGCCGCTGCCCAAGTCCACCGACCGCATTTCCCAGCGTTCTACGTGCTCCTGCTGCGCCAGCGCATCCAGTGCGGGTCGGAGGGAGCAGACACGCTCCAACGTCTCTGTGCCTGCCCCAATGGCCTGAAAGAGGCCGCTTTTGATGGGATGCTCCTCCGGCAGTGCGTCCACCCAGGTGGGCAGGAAGATGTCCAGCTCCTGCAGCGGGAACTGATACAGCAGGTCACGCAGCAGCGCGGTGATGTCCTCCTCCGTCAGCGTCAGACAGTTCACCGGCACGCACCGCACGCCGCAGCGCTGTTCCAGCTCGTCGGCCATAGCAGCGGTGCGGGGACTGTCCGGCTGGGCGGAGTTCATCAGCACGAGAAACGGCTTGCCGATGGCCTGCAATTCCCGTATGACCCGTTCCTCCGCCTCGATGTAGTCCTCCCGCGGGATGTCCGTCACCGTGCCGTCGGTGGTCACCACGATGCCCACGGTGGCGTGGTCGGTGATGACCTTTCGGGTGCCGATCTCCGCCGCCTCCGTCATAGGGATCTGATGGTCGAACCAGGGCGTCATCACCATGCGGGGCGCCAGGTCCTCGAACTGCCCCACGGCGGAGTCCACCATGTACCCCACGCAGTCCACCAGCCGCACGGAGAAGGAAGCGCCCTCCTCCAAATGCAGCTCCACCGCTTCCTCCGGTACGAATTTCGGCTCTGCCGTCATGATGGTGCGTCCCGAGCCGCTCTGGGGCAGCTCATCCTGCGCCCGATCTCGACGGTAGACGTTGTCGATGTGGGGCAGCACCTGCGTCTCCATAAACCGCTTGACAAAGGTGGATTTGCCGGTACGCACGGGCCCCACGACACCGATATACACACTGCCGCCGGTGCGGGCGGCCATATCCTGATAGATCGACATGGTTTTCTCCATAGCCATTCCTCCGCATTCCTGTCTGTTGTCCTATCTATATGCACCTGCATGGCCGTTTAGACGCGGCGAAACCGGAAAAATGGCGCAGAAAAAGCGAAGAAAAGAGAAATATCCCCTTGCCTATACTGTGCGGAATGTGGTAAAATAGACAGGCAGTTAAATAAACGCCGAGAGGAGAACTTTTTGCCGTGGACGAACACAACATTGACCGTCGTGTACGAAAGACGAAACGACAGCTTCGGACGGCGCTGATGGCGCTGATGGCGGAGAAACCGTCCAAATCCATCTCCGTGCGGGAGCTGGCCGACCGCGCCGACATCAATCGCGGCACCTTCTATATCCACTATAAGGATGTCAACGATCTCTTGCAGCGTCTGGAGGATGAGATGGCGGAGCGGCTTATCCTGATGTGCAAGAAGCGGGCGTACAGCGACAAGGAGGTCACCGCCTTTCCCTTTTTGACCGACCTGTACTGCTTCGCCCGGGACAACGCCGATCTCTGTCAGGTGCTGCTGGGAGCCAACGGCGACCGCGCCTATACCGAGCGTATCTGTGACATACTTTACAGCTACTTCCTGCGGGATTTCGTGTCCCACTTCTATCAGGGTTCCCCCACCCGATTGGAGTACTTCTGCCGCTTCATCGTCTCCGGCAATCTGACGCTGACGCTGAACTGGCTGAACGCCGGCATGAAGGAGACACCGGAGGAAATGGCCGCCCTTGCCGGCTACATCATCATGGACGGCGTCCGGTCGCTGTGAGGGGACATTGTCGTTTAGCGGAAACAACAGCCGGAAAAGTGGAAAGGAGCGCTATATGAAAAAGAAAAACGGCTTTGCGGCGGGCATCGCCCTCCTGAGCATCAGCTCCGCCGTGTGCCTCCAGATCATGAAGCGCGTAGGCATGCACCTGCGCATCCAACAGGACAAAAAATCCAAC
>CAZTHY010000179.1:0-2985 GCA_964613205.1 uncultured Oscillospiraceae bacterium | reverse complement strand
TCAACGAGCGGGATCAGAACGTGCTGCTGAAGATCGTGGAGGAGGGCCCGCCCTACGCCGCCTTCGTGTTCTGTACCGACTCCCCTGCCGCCCTGCTGGAAACGGTGCGCTCCCGCTGTACGCTGCTGCGCTGCGGCGGTGAGGAACAGGAGACGTCGCTGTGCAGCGGTGCCAAAGAGCTGTGTGCCCTGCTGGCCAAGGGGCAGCGGATGCCGGTGATCCGGTATCTGGTGTCGCTGGAGGCCGACCGGTGCAAGCGGGAGGACTTGCGGCTCATTCTGCGCCATAGCTGGCGGGCGGTGACGGAAGCGCTGCTGGTGCAAAGCGGCAAGCCTTTCCCCGACAGCGACTGCGCCGAGGAGGCCAACGCGCTGGCCTCAGCGCTGACACCGAGACAGCTCTCCACGCTGGCGGACACGCTGGCACAGTATGCCGGAGAATGTGATTACAACGTCGGCGCCGCCCACGTCTTAGGGGCGCTGGCCGTAAAATGGGAGGAACTTTTATGACCGAAGTCATCTCTGTCCGTTTCAGAAACGGCTGCAAGGAATACTATTTTGACCCCCGTGGTCTGGCCATCGACGCGGGGCAGGACGTCATCGTGGAGACGGCGCAGGGGGCGGAGTTTGCCCAGTGCGTCCGCGGTGTCCACGAGGTAGAGGACAGCCAGGTGGTGAAGCCGCTGCGCGCCGTCGTCCGCGTCGCCACCGACAACGACCGCCGCACGGCGGAGTACAACCGTGGGCGGGAAAAGGAGGCCTTCGAGGTCTGCAAGAAGAAGATCCAGCAGCACGAGCTGGAGATGAAGCTGGTGCGGGTGGAGTGCAGCTTTGACGGCAGCAAGATCCTCTTTTTCTTCACCGCCGACGGGCGGGTGGATTTCCGCGAACTGGTGAAGGACCTGGCCGGTGTGTTCCGCGCCCGCATCGAGCTGCGGCAGATCGGCGTGCGTGACGAGGCCAAGATGGTGGGCGGACTGGGTATCTGCGGCCGTCCCTTCTGCTGCTCTCAGTTTATGGACGAATTCATGCCGGTATCCATCAAAATGGCCAAAACCCAGAGTCTGTCCCTGAACCCCACCAAGATTTCCGGCACCTGCGGGCGGCTGATGTGCTGTCTCAAGTACGAGCAGGACGCCTACGAGGACGCCATCAAGCGTCTGCCGAAAAACGACTCCTTCGTCCTCACGCCGGACGGCACCGGCAACGTCAGCGACGTGAACGTGCTGAAAGAGACCATCAACGTCCGTCTCGACGACAGGCCGGAGAACCCCCGCTGCTACCACAACTGCGAGGTATGCGTCCTCCGCAGCGGCAAGGGTAGCCGCGACGGCATCGTGGTGCCGGACAAGCGGCCTGAGCGGTATGTGGAGCCGGTGGAGGACGAGCTGCTGCCGCCGGTAACGCTGGTCAGCGACTTCGATCCCGATGCGGCACAGGCGGTGGAGAAGCGCCGCCGCAGCCGCAATCGCCGCCGCAGCGACAGTCCCAAGGTAGACAAGGTGACGGTGGAGGCCGTCCCCGTAGTGCGGGGCGATGCGGACAAGCCCAAGGAGGGCAGCAGCCGCAGCCGTCGTCGCCGCGGCAAGCGGGGTGGCGGCGGCAGCGGCGAAAGCGCCCCTGCCGTGGTCTCCGCGCCGAAGGCACCTCAGGCTGCCGCTCCCGCCGGTGAAAAGACCGGCGAGAAGAAGCGCCCCTACCATCGCCGCCGGAGAGGCGGACGCGGCGGCGGCAATAAGTCCGGCGGCGCGGAGGTGTAACCATGGGTATTTTCACCGGAACGCTGCTCATCAGCGACTACGACAACACGCTGGTCTACACCGAGGAAGCGCTGCGGCTGGGCACCGAAATGCCCTCCGTTTCGCCGGAGAATCGGGCGGCCATCCTGCATTTCATGGCGGAGGGCGGCCTGTTCGCCGTGGCTACCGGCCGCGCTAAGCCCGCCTTTGAGACGGTGGTGGACGACGTGCCCATGAACACGCCTACGGTGCTGTTCAACGGCGCGGCCATCTACGATTTCCCCCAGCGGCGCTATCTCCACACCGCTTTCCTGCCGGAGACGGTGCGCGCGCACATCACGCAGGTGGTGCACGACCTGCCCTTCGTGGCGGCGGAGCTGTACCACGACGACAACACCATCCACGCCCTCAACGCCAACGAGGTGACGCGCCACCACACCCACATCACCCACGCGCCTACCCAGGACGTGTTCTCCATGGACGAGGTGCCCTCCCCCATCAGCAAGGCGCTGTTCTCCACGCGGGAGGAAAACCTGCCGGTGCTGCTGGACTATCTTAAAAAGCAGCCCTGGTACGACCGGTACGAGATCGTCCCCAGCGCCGTCACGCTGGTGGAGCTGACGGCCAAGGGCGCCAACAAGGGCGGCATGGCGGCGGAGCTGGCGAAGATGGTGGGCATCCCCCGCGAAAACGTCATCTGCGTCGGCGACCACGCCAACGACATCGCCATGCTGACGTGGGCAGGCCTGGGCTGCGCCCCCGCCAACGCCATCGACGAGGTGAAAGCCACGCCGAACATCCACCTCCTCCCCGACTGCCGCGACCACGCCATCGCCGCATTGATCGGGGAATTGGAGCGGGAGAAGATGAAGTAAATATACTTTAAGGGAGGGGTGACCCTCCCTTTTTTGTGTTAGAGCGGCAAGGAGAAGCAGAATCCTCTCGGCTCCCTCTGTGAGGGAGCTGTCACGGCAAAGCTGTGACTGAGGGAGAGACCGCTCCGCAACAGCCATCGGTAGGAGCTTTCCTAAATCCGGCTCTCCCCTTCCGTCTTGCCGCTTCGCGGCAATCCACCTCCCCCACAGGGGGAGGCAAGAGATGTGGTTTTGCGGGGTCTGTCGGTGAACCGTTCGTAGGGCGGGGTGACCTCACCCCGCCGCACGGTAGAAAAACAAGGCAGAGAATTGCGGTATTTCGCGGTAGAGGAACGCATTTCGTTGTAGGGGTCGATGCCCACATCGACCCGC
>CAZTHY010000178.1:0-3008 GCA_964613205.1 uncultured Oscillospiraceae bacterium | reverse complement strand
TGATTATGGAAAAGGAAAAGCCCGTTATCAGCCATACAGCCGATAACGGGCTTTTGTCTCCCCTACTTCCCCACCAGCACTTCCGCCAGACCCTCTGCGAAGCGTTGGGCGGCGGTGAGGGCTTCTTCTAACGAATTGCCGGCGGCGCCTACCTCTACCAGCAGGCTGCCGGGGGTGAAGTACTCGTTGTAGTCGGAGTTCCGGACGGTGATGGGGCGCATGAGGGTGGGATAGGTGTCCGTCAGGTGCTGCTGCACCGCCACGGCGAATTTCAGATTTTCCTGCCACCCCTCCCAGCTGCTGCCCATGACGAGACTGACCTGAGCGCAGTCGGGATCCTCCCGCGTGATGACCTTGTACTGGTGCCCCGCCGCGTCCTCCAGCGCGTCGCGGTGGACGTCCAGAATGACGCTGATGCTGGGGTACTTGGTCATGTAGCCCTCGATGGCGTCCTCCGCCCGATAGTACGCCCCCTCGTAGGCGGGGTCGTCGTACAGCGCCCGATCGTGGAGGACGGAGATGCCGTACTGGGACAGCGTGGCGGCGATAACGTCTCCCACGCGGATGACGCTGACCGAGGCGTCCGCCGTGCGGAAATTGCCGGTGCTTTCGTACTCCTGTCCCGCCGGCATGGTGTAGGCCTCGCTGCCGTGGGTGTGGAGGATCAGCACCTGCGGCGCGTCCTCTCCCAGCGACGCGGCGAAGGTGCCGTCAAAGGCAACGTCCTCCACCGCCTGACGGGAGCTGTTCTTGATGAACACGTCCCCTACCCGCCAATACCCCTGTTCGCTGGTGACGGCCAGTGTGCGGGAGGGCGACGTGTTCTTCGACTCCTCCTGCGGGGTGGGCGGCGGCTCCTCCTGCGGCGTGTCCACCGGCGGCGGGACGGTCTCCTGCGGGGCGCTTTCCATGTCGTACTGGGCGCGGAGCAGCTGGGGCGACTGCTCCAGCGCCAGCAGGGCGGGCAGACCAATGGTGTCCGCCGCCGGAAAGAAGTCGCCCAGCTCCCACTGCACCAGCCGCCGCGCCAGACAGGAGTCCCCTACCGCCGCTATGGCCGCCGCCAGATCGCTGCTGCCGGCGCACACCGCCGTCAGCCACAGCACCGCTGCCGCCGTCACCGCCGCACCCCACCGCCGAAGTTTGTCCCGTTTCATGGTATCACCGCCTTGGTGGAGGATATGCAGGCAGGGGCGGGAATAGAACGGCGGGATTTGACGCAGATTTCACATTTCCTGTATTTTTCTTTTCACATGGTGCTCCTAAAATAGCAACTGTACCAAGGAAATCCAACACACAGTTGTCTGAAAGGAGACATTGAGATGAAAAAGATCATCACCACGCTGACCGCCGCGATTCTGGCGCTCTCCATGCTGGCCGGCTGCGGCACCAAAACCACCGGCTCCGTTGCCACCGACGGCTCCACCTCTATGGAGGAGGTCATCGGTGCGCTGGGTGAAGCGTTTCAGAATGACACCGGCATCCGCTTTACATACAACCCCACCGGCTCCGGCAGCGGTATCAAGGCGGTGCAGGAAGGCCGCTGCGACATTGGCCTTTCCTCCCGTGATCTGAAGAGTGAGGAAAAGGAAGCCGGTCTCAGCGGCACCGTACTGGCCTACGACGGTATCGCCATCATCGTGAACCCCGAAAACCCTGTATCCGATCTGAGCTTGGAGACCATTGCCAAGATCTACACCGGCGAGATCACCGACTGGTCTGCGGTCGGCGGCAACGAGGGAGAGATCGTTCTCATCGGTCGTGAAGCCGGTTCCGGTACCCGTGACGGCTTTGAGTCCATCACCGACACCGAGGACGCTTGTGCGTATCGTCAGGAGCTGACCTCCACCGGTGATGTCATCACCACCGTTTCGCAGAATCCCAACGCTATCGGTTATGCGTCTGTGGCCTCCGTCAAGGACAGCGTGAAGGCGCTGACCGTTGACGGTGTTGCCCCTACCGAAGACGCCATCAAGGACGGCAGCTATGTGGTGCAGCGCCCCTTCGTGCTGGTGACCAGAACCGGCGTTGAACTCAGCGATGCGGCCTTTAAGTTCTTCACCTACATCACCTCCCCCGATGCAAGCGGCATCATCTCCGCCGCCGGTGCGGTACCTGCCAACTGAGAAAGCCACATCAACGCGAGGTATACGACGCATGAAAAGAAATCAACTGGCGGAAAGGCTGATCCACGGCCTTTTCCTGCTGCTGGGGCTCATCACGGTGGGCTGTGTGCTGCTCATCACGGTCTATTTGGTGGTCTCCGGCATTCCCGCCATCCGTGAGATCGGGCTGATCGACTTCCTGTTCGGCACAGAATGGGCATCCACCGCAGCCGAGCCGAAATACGGTATTCTGCCCTTTATTCTGACCAGCGTGTACGGCACCGCCGGTGCCATTGTGATCGGCGTTCCCGTTGGCTTTATGACGGCGGTGTATCTGTCCAAGCTGGCACCTCCGAAGGTAAAGTCCGTCATGCAGTCGGCAGTCAGCCTGCTGGCCGGTATTCCCTCGGTGGTGTATGGGTTGGTAGGTATGCTGGTGCTGGTTCCGGGTATCAGGAAGGTTTTTGATGTGCCGGATGGCGCCAGCCTGCTGGCCGCCATTATCGTATTGGCCATTATGATCCTGCCCTCCATTATCAAGATGTCGGTCACCGCGCTGGACGCCGTCCCCAAGGAATACGAGGACGCTTCTCTCGCCCTTGGCGCCACACCTGTCGAGACCTATTTCAAGGTCTCCGTCCCCGCCGCCAAAAGCGGCATTGCCGCCGCCGTGGTGCTGGGTGTCGGTCGTGCCATCGGCGAAGCCATGGCGGTGATGATGGTGGCCGGTAACGTGCCCAATATGCCCGACTCCCTGTTCCAGAGCGTCCGTTTCCTGACCACCGCCGTGTCCAGCGAGATGGCCTATTCCAGCGGCTTGCAGCAGCAGGCGCTGTTCTCCATCGCACTGGTGCTGTTCCTGTTCATCATGCTCATCAACGCCACGCTGAACTTCTTCCTGAA
>CAZTHY010000177.1:0-3013 GCA_964613205.1 uncultured Oscillospiraceae bacterium | reverse complement strand
GGGCGCGTCATGGCTCTGGTGCCGTAGTGACGGAGCATTTTCCAGAACATGACGGTGCAGTAAAATCTGGACATGGGCGGCTACTGCCGCAGCGGCAATACCGCCGAGGACATGGAGCAAATTTTTGAGCGGTTTCCCCGCCTGAAGGAGCGCCGCCGTCAGGTGGCGGGTACCCTCTCCGGCGGCGAACAGCAGATGCTGGCCATGGGGCGGGCGCTGATGAGCCATCCCAAGCTGCTGATGCTGGACGAGCCGTCCATGGGCTTGGCTCCCCTGCTGGTGGAGCAAATTTTCGACATCATCCGCCAGCTCCACAGCGACGGCACCACCATTTTGCTGGTGGAGCAGAACGCACAGGCGGCGTTGGCGGTGGCCGATCGGGGCTATGTGCTGGAGACGGGGCGTATCGTCTCCACCGGCACCGGCCAGGAGCTGCTCAACAGCGACGCCATCAAAAAGGCCTATTTGGGCGGATAAGCACATCACAGGCGGGAGGACGCAGTCCTCCCGCTTTTTTCACAAAAAGCTATAACATTCCCTTATACCCTCTTACGATTTCCCTCTTTTCTTTTGCGCAGTGAAGCGGTATACTATGAAAAAACAAAGGAGGTGATGCCGTGGAGTATACGTTTCCCGCCCACGTCACCAACTTCGTCCTGTTGGGGGAGGCCGGCTGCGGCAAAAGCGAGCTGGCGGTGAATCTGGCGCTGGCGCTGCGGAAAACAGGCCGTCCGGTGACGCTGTTCGACCTCGACCAGACGAAGCCCCTGTTCCGCACCCGTGAGCTGTCCCAAACGCTGGAAAAAGAGGGCGTCACGCTGGTCTACGAGGAGCAGTTTGCCGACGCGCCCACCACCTCCGGCGGTGTTCGCACGGCGCTGAAGGACGAAAACCGCTTCGCCGTACTGGATGTAGGCGGCGACCATATCGGCGCCCGCGCCATCGGCGGCTATGCGCCGCTGCTGAATCGGGACGACACCGCCCTGTACTACGTCCTCAACCCCTTCCGCCCCTGGTGCGGCACGGCTGACCATGCGGGGCTGATCCTGTCGGAGATACTCACCGTCTCCCACCTCCGCCCCGAGCGCATCCGCTATGTGGGCAACCCCAACTTAGGCGCCACCACCACGGCAGTGGACGTGATTTCCGGCTACCAAACGCTGACGGACATGGTGGAGACGCTGGACTTTCTGGCGGTGGACGAACAGCTTCTGCCGGAGACGGCGGATAAGCTGCCCCTCCCGCTGCTGCCGCTGCGGCGGTATCTGACGTATCCGTGGTAATTCTATATTGATATAAGGAGAAATGACTATGGCAAAGGTAGAGATCGTGGCGGAACGCTGCAAGAGCTGCGGCTATTGCGTCAAGTTCTGTCCCAAGGGCGTGCTGGCCATCGGCCACAACGTCAATTCCAAGGGCTACGAGTACGTGGAGCCCGTCCACCCCGAGAACTGCATCGGCTGCGCCATCTGCGGCCGGATGTGTCCCGACGGTGCCATCGACGTGTATAAGTAAGGAGGTAAGCACATGGCAAGAATTTTCATGAAGGGCTGCGAGGCCATCGCCGAAGCAGCCGTCCGTTCCGGCTGCCGCTTCTTCGCCGGTTATCCCATCACCCCGCAAAATGAAATTCCCGAGTATCTCGCCCGTCGTCTGCCGGAGGTAGGCGGTACGTTCGTGCAGGGCGAGAGCGAGGTGGCCTCCGTCAGCATGGTCTACGGCGCGGCCTCCACCGGTACACGCTCCATGACCTCCTCCAGCTCCTGCGGCATCAGTCTCAAGAGCGAGGGCATCAGCTACTGCGCCAGCGCCCGCATCCCCATGGTGTACGTCAACGTCCAGCGGGGCGGCCCCGGCGTGGGTGCCATCCAGCCCGCCCAGCAGGACTACAATCAGGCCACCAAGGCCAGCGGCAACGGCGGTTTCCGCATGATGGTGCTGGCACCGTCCACGGTGCAGGAGGCCGTTGACCTGACCTACGCCGCCTTCGACTACGCCGACCGCGACCGTAATCCGGTGCTGGTGCTGGCCGACGGCGTTATCGGCACCATGATGGAGCCGGTGGAGCTGCCGGAGATGCGCTCCGACGAGGAAGTGGCCGCCATCAAGGCCGGCAAGCGGAAATGGGCGTGCGTCGGCCACGAGCTGGACTACGCCAACCGCGGCTGGATCGAGCCTGGCACCTGGTCCACGGAAAAGCTGCAAAAGAGCAACACCGCCGCCGACGCGCTGTACCGCTCCTGGGCGGAGAACGACGTGCAGGTGGAGGAATACCGCATGGAGGACGCGGAGATCGTCCTGACTGCCTATGGCATCTGCGGCCGTATCGCCGCCAACGCGGTGGACACCCTCCGCGCGCAGGGCGTCAAGGCCGGTCTCATCCGTCCCATCACCGTCTACCCCTTCCCCTACAAGGCGTATGACAAGATCGACTATGCCAAGTGCAAGGGCATCGTCAGCGTGGAAATGTCCATCCCCGCCCAGTTCGCGCTGGACGTGGAGGACGCGGTAAAGGAGCGCTGCAAGGTCACCACCTGCCTCTGCTCCGGCGGCAACATCATGAGCCGTGAGGCCGTTTTGAACACCGTCAAGAACGTTATGGAGGGTTGAGCCATGGAAAAGATCTATACCCGTACCAAAACCATTCAGGAGGACAAGGTCTCCGGCTTCTGCCCAGGCTGTATGCACTCCACCGTTATGAAGCTCATCGGTGAGGTCATGGAGGAGCTGGGTCAGGTGCAGAACACCGCCTGCGTGTTCGGCATCGGCTGCTGCGGTCTCCACATGGACTACATCGCCTATGACAACACCACCGCGCCCCATGGCCGTGCCTGCGCCGTGGCCACCGGTATCAAGCGCGCCAATCCCGACACGCTGGTATACACCTATCAGGGCGACGGCGACCTGGCCTCCATCGGCTTGGCCGAGACCATGTCCGCCGCCAACCGCGGCGAGAACTTCACCGTCATCTTCGTCAACAACGGCATCTACGGCATGACCGGCGGCCAGATGG
>CAZTHY010000176.1:1886-3039 GCA_964613205.1 uncultured Oscillospiraceae bacterium | reverse complement strand
TGCAAAATGCGTTTCAGGATGGTGATGAAATCCTCGGCGGTGGGGGAGAGCTCGGCGCCCTGGAGCTGGATATAGCCCAAGCGCATCTCCGGTACGGCGCCGGTGAGGGGCAGCGTCATGAGGCGGTCGTCGCCGTAGCCGTCGGGGAGGACGCCGCTGCCGGTGGAGACGCTGTCGGTGTGGGCGATGACGTTGTACACCGTGGCGCGGTCGCTGACGGTGATGACGCGGTCAAAGGCACCCACCGTACCGGCCACCGCTTCCTCGGCGAAGTGGTAGTTGCTGTCGGACTGGGTGAACACCACATAGGGGTACTGGTAGAGCTGCTCCGGCGCAATGGCCTTTTCGCCGCTCAGGGGGTGTCCCTTCCGCAGAAAGACCCGTGGCCGGATGTTCACCAGCGGGTGGAACGTCAGCCCCTTTTCCCGCAGGATTTTCCGGATGAAATGCTCCGTGGCGTCGGAGAGGAACAGGATGCCCAGCGCGCTTTGCCGCCGTGCCACCTCGTCGATGACCGCCGCCATCTCCATCTCCTTGAAGCTGACCTGAATGTGGGGTTCCTCCAGCAGGTGCAGGTACTCCACGAAGGCCATGGCGCAGAAGGGATAGCGCTGGGAGGCGATGGACAGCGTGACGCGGTGTTCCGCCCGCCGTTCGCTGTAATAGCGCGTCAGTTGGCGGCTGCCCTCTACCAACGGGGCGATCTGTGCCGTCAGCTCCCGCCCCTCCTGCGTCAGGTCGATGCCCCGATTGCTGCGGCGGAACACGGTGATGCCCAGCTCCCGCTCCACCTCCGCAATGGCGGCGGACAGGGCAGACTGGGACACGAACAGGTTCCGTGCCGCCCGATTGATGGAGCCGCACCGCTCCACCTCTAAAATATACGTCATTTGCAGCAGCGTCATTCCGCTCCACCGCCTTTCTTACCCCCACTATACCAAAACCGGCGGGATTTGTAAACCGTCACGATTGACACCGTCCCTGCCGCGGTGTACAATAGCTCCAGCGCCCACGACGGGCGCGGGAAAGGAATCGTGAGCATGAAAAAGATGGCAGCATGGCTGCTGGTGCTGGTGATGGCGCTGTCCCTCACCGCCTGCGGCAGCAAGGAGCAGACGAAGGAATTAGTGGGCACCTGGCATTGTCATATTGA
>CAZTHY010000176.1:0-1786 GCA_964613205.1 uncultured Oscillospiraceae bacterium | reverse complement strand
GCGGCAGCAAGGAGCAGACGAAGGAATTAGTGGGCACCTGGCATTGTCATATTGATGTCAGCGAGGAACTCAACAGTGCCATGGCGGAGTCGCTGGAAACCGACGGTCTGACGGTGGACAGCGAGGTGCCGATGTGCATCGACCTGACGGTGGCCGAGGACGGCAGCTACACCATGGCGCTGGATTACACCGCCACCGGCGAAGCCATGAAGGACTATTTCAAGGCGCTGACGCCCCAGCTGGTGGAGATCATGTACGCACAGGCGGAGGCCGAGGGCATGACCCGTGAGCAGTACGACACGGCCATGGAGCAGATGGGCATGAGCGCCGAGGAGTACATCACCGCCATTTTTGACGCTTTTGACGTGGGCAGCCTGATGGAGTCCATGCTGGGCACCGACGGCGGCATGATCGACAGCGGCTTCTGCCGCGCGGTGGACGGTCAGCTCTATCTGGCGGACACGACGGAGGAGCTGGAAGCGGCCGGTTACATCGCCTACACGCTGGAAGGCGATACGCTGACGTGGACGGATGAGGATGGCGCACTGGCCTCCCAACTGACGGAGGAGGAGCAGGCGGTCATCGCGTTCCCCATGTTCTGGACGCGGTAACGCATATCCCAAGGCGGGTCGGGCGACCCGCCTTGATTTTTTTCTTGACAAGGGGGCGTAAATCGCATACAATGGGGAGTAACCGTGCAGACCCCGCAGGAGTAGCCTGTACCCCGCCGCAGCAGAGAGACGCGCCCTGGGCTGAAAGCGTGTCGCGGAACGGAACAGGTCAAGACAGCGGGCGAGCGGGGATGGAAACATCCACGGCACTCTCCCCGTAACAGGAGCAAAAAGGGCTGCTTGCAGCCGAATTTGGGTGGCACCACGAAGCTGTTTTGTACGCTTTCGTCCCAATGTGGGGACGAAAGCGTTTTTTTATCACCGTAATACCAATTTGAATATAAGGAGATCACTATGGAAGCTATCCTCGACTTTATCCACCGCTACGCCCGGGAGTTTTACATCATCTTCATCGCACTGGCGGTGCTGCGGATGGTGGTGTGCGCCATCGAGCTGCGCCAAACCGCCCGACTGCGTGTTAAAAAGGGCAAGTACCACTCCGTCAAGCGGCAGTACGGCGAGATCGGCGCGTGGCTGTTCTCCCTGCCCGGGCTGGCGCTGGGTGCCGTCTTTTCCCCTAAGCTGTGGTACCTGTGGCTGGTGCTGACGGCGGCGTGCATGGTGCTGGGCCACAAGCTGGGCACGAAGAAGGGCACGGACATGGACGATATGTACCGCGACATCGCGCTGGAGCTGCGGCAGGAGGAGGCGGCGGAGGCCGCCCGTGAGGCCGCCGCCCACACGCTGGAAAGCGGCGCGGAGCCGCTGCCGGAGCATGATACTGCCGGCGATACTACGGAAGAAACCACCGACGAAGGAGAGAGCGACAATGGCTGAAATGACACCCCGCACCCTGTCCGGCTTCATGGAGCTGCTGCCCCGACCGCAGCAGCAGATGGAGCGGATGATGGAAATTCTCCGCCGCACCTATTCCCTCTACGGCTTCACCCCGCTGGATACGCCTGTTATCGAGGCGGCGGAGGTGCTGCTGGCCAAGGGCGGCGGCGAGACGGAAAAGCAAATCTACCGCTTCAACAAGGGCGACGCCGATCTGGCGCTGCGGTTCGACCTGACGGTGCCGCTGGCCAAGTATGTGGCGCTGCACTATAACGATCTCAGCTTCCCCTTCCGCCGCTATCAGATCGGCAAGGTCTACCGCGGCGAGCGCGCCCAGC
>CAZTHY010000175.1:1633-3043 GCA_964613205.1 uncultured Oscillospiraceae bacterium | reverse complement strand
GAGCTGATCATGGCCGATCTGGAGATGGTGAACCGCCGCGTGGAGAAGGCCACCAAGGCCGCCAAGGGCGACAAGAAGTTCCTGAAGGAGGCCGAGGTGTTCAGGGCGCTGGCCGACCACCTCAACGGCGGCAAATCCGCCCGCACCTTCGAGTGCGACAAGGACGACCGCGCCATTGTGGAGACCGCCGACCTGCTGAGCCTGAAGCCCATCATCTACGCCGCCAACATGGACGAGGACGGCTTCGCCCACCACGAGGACAACCGGTACTTCGCCCTTGTGCGGGAGCTGGCGGAGAAGGAGGGCGCGCAGGTGCTGCCCATCTGCGCCAAGCTGGAACAGGACATCGCCGAGCTGGACGACCCCGACGAGCGCGCCATGTTCTTAGAGGATCTGGGCATTGAGAAGTCCGGTCTTGACCGTCTCATCCAGTGCAGCTACGACCTGCTGGGGCTGATCTCCTTCCTGACCTACGGCAAGGACGAGTGCCGCGCATGGACGATCCGCAAGGGTACGAAAGCGCCTCAGGCCGCCGGTAAGATCCACAGCGACATCGAGCGGGGCTTCATCCGCGCCGAGACCATCAACTTCGAGGAAATGATGGCCTGCGGCGGAAGTGTGGCCGCCGCCAAGGAGAAGGGACTTCTCCGCAGCGAGGGCAAGGAGTACGTCGTCAAGGACGGCGACATGATCTACTTCCGGTTCAACGTATAATATTTGCATAAATTCTTACATAAAGCCGCAAAAAAGGAAGCGCCGCTGCGCTTCCTTTTCTGTTCCCCCGAGGGTTTCCTTCGCGCCCTGTCCCCGTTTCTCCGAAACCCCTCGTGCGGGCCAGTCCCGCGTATCCCTTTCACACGCCGATGGCGTTAATAAAGCGTATCCAAATTCTCCGCAAACAGCTTGTCGTTGACAGCTTCCAGCGCCATATCGTGGCTGAGGCCGTACAGCACCACCGCGTCACGCCGGTCGCGGGGATACAGCGGCGCCAGCCGCGCCTGACGCAGCAGCACCTGCGCTTCCTCCACGGTGGTGTGGAGCCCGAAGCACAGGCACAGCAGCTTGCTGCGGGAGGGCAGACGGCGGCCGGACAGAATCTGATGCAGGTACACCTCGCTGGTGCAGGAGCGCTTGGCCAGCGCCGACTTGGAAATTCCCCTGTCCGCCAGCAGACGGCGGATTTCCTCCGACAGTCCGCCCTCGTCGAGATCTTCCACATTTTGCCGCAGGAATTCGTCCAGATCGCCTGCGGTCATCAGCTCCTGCTGAAGCTGATCGGTATTTTTTTCTTCCATTTTTTCTCAGCCGCCTTTACATCCGCATTCTTTCTATGGTACAATACTACACAATTCAACCCGAAAAAACAATATGCTGGCTGCATAGGGTTTGGAAAAAATTTTTTCCTGCGGG
>CAZTHY010000175.1:0-1533 GCA_964613205.1 uncultured Oscillospiraceae bacterium | reverse complement strand
ACCACGCGGTGCTCATCGACTTTGACGCCAGCCGCCTTATGAAGCAGGACGAGACGTCGGACACCGTGGTGCTGGGCACCACCGGCTACGCGCCGCCGGAGCAGTTCGGCCTTTCCCAGACCGACGGGCGGGCGGACATCTACGCTTTAGGCGTGCTGCTGAACATCATGCTGACCGGTCAGCATCCGGCGCGGCAGTTGGCGGCGGGACATCCGGGGCGGGTGGTGCAGCGGTGTACCATGATGAGCCCCGAAAAACGATACCGCTCCGTGCAGGAGCTGAAGGAGGCACTATGAGTAAGCCTGATACGAAGCTTTGTCCCCAGTGCGGCACGGAGCTGGCGGCAGACGCCGCCTTTTGCCCCTGCTGCACCGCTACCTTTACGGAGCGGAAGCTGATGGCCATGCCGCGAGGCCGCAAGCGCTGGCAGCGGTATCTGATGCTGCTTATCGGCGTGGCGGCCATCGTGACGGCGTTGATCGTGTCGCTGACGCGGCAAGCGCCGGAATCGGACACCGCCGCCCCCTTTGAGCTGTACTATACCGGCGAGGACGGGCGGGAATACCACGTTTTCACCTGCCTGACCCCTGAGGGCGACGCCAAGGCGGTCACGCCGGTGGGCTACCGCGCCGAGCTGATCGCAGAGGGCGGCGACGTGGACTATCCCTCCACCATCGTGGTGCAGGACGCGGTGACACAGGACTTCGCCGCCGAGGACTTCGCCCTGCTGCTGGATAGCTGGGACGTGACCGTCAACGCCGACGAAGGCGTGGGGCGTGTCAGTCTGTGGGAGGCGGAGGACGAGGCGAAGGACTCCCCTGCCCTGCTGTATCGCCGTCTGTCGGGCGACGCCACCTGTACCCACAACGAGGTGGTGTGGACGCTGCGGATGAAAAACGGCGACACGCTGACGCTGACGCAGATCGTGGAGCACGTTTTGCAGGAGGAGCGGGTCTATCGCTACGATGAAACGCCCATGACCACGGCGGCGGAATTGCAGACGCTGCTGGACACCATCGCCGCTGAGTGTACCGCCGAGACGCTGGTGACGGTGTTCCTGCCCCAGACCACCTACGACCAGCCCATCACCGTGCCTTGCAGCGTCACGCTGGTGGGCAACGGCACCGTGTTCACCAAGCCGGTGACGGTGACGGCGCTGGAGGACACCGACCTGGCCTTCGCCTTGGTGAAGTTTGAGACGTGCAGCTTCTTGGGTGACGGCACCGGCACCGGCATCACCGCCGGCGCGCCTACCTACTTCTGCGGCTGCAACCTGTCCGACTGGGACGTGGGCGCGGTGGCCAACGACGGCGGGTGGCTGTACCTCCACGGCGGACGCATTGCCAACAACAACGTGGGCGTGCGGTACGACTCCGCGTTCTCCAGCACCTACACCTACAACATCCGTGACATTGCCTTCGAGCGCAACACCACCGCGCTGGAGCTGGTCACCTTCCCCAAGGGCGTGTGGGCGAATCTGGAACGCTGCGCCTTCACCGGCAACACCACCGACGTAGCCAACCCCAACGACTA
>CAZTHY010000174.1:0-3053 GCA_964613205.1 uncultured Oscillospiraceae bacterium | reverse complement strand
ACCCCTAAGGAGTCCTTATGACCAGACGTGACTTAATCAAAAAATGGGCGGTGTACGCGGTGTGCGCCGTGGTGTTGACGCTGGTGCAATCGCAGGCGCTGACCCACCTGACGCTGTGGGGCGTACACCCTTTCCTGCTGCCGGCCATCGCCGTGCTGCCCGCCGCCTTTGAGCGGAACGAGGGCGCGGTGCTGTTCGCCGTGTTCTACGGACTGGTATGCGACCTGCTGATGCCGGTGGCGGGACTGCCCTGCTTCTATGAATTGGCCTTTTTCGCGGCGGCGCTGGCCTCGTGGGTGCTGAGCGCCCGCGTGGTGACGGCGGGGCTGTTCTGCTCCCTCACCGTGACGGCCGCTTCGCTGCTGCTGTGCGGACTGCTCCACCTGCTGGTGCTGTCCGCCGCCGGAGAGAGCATGACGGCGGCGCTGGGTCTGCTGGTGCGGGAAGCACTGCTGACGCTGCCGCTGACACCCCTCGTCCATTTCCCCTACCGCAAGGTCAGACAGCTCACCCAGTTCGCCTGACCGCCTGAAAAGGAGACACCCATGATCCAAAATCCCCATCCCGCACGGCGGCGCATACGGCTGTTGATGGCCTTTTTCGGCCTGTTCCTGCTGGTCTTTTTGGTGGTGCTGTACGACGCGCAGGTGGTGCATGGCAGCGAAAACCGCGCCAAGTCCATCGCCAGCAACACCACCAGCGAGACCGTCACCGCCTCCCGCGGCATCCTCACCGACCGGAACGGCAAAACGCTGGTGTCCAACCGGCTGGCCTACAAGCTGGTACTGGACAGCAGCGGCTTCGACGGCGACAAAGACCTGAACGACGCGATTTTGCGCCTTATCCGGCTGTGTCAGGAGACGGACACCGTCTGGAACGACACGCTGCCCCTGTCCGGCGGCAACGCAGGCCCCGTCTACTCCGCCGAGCGGTACACCACCGCCTTCGTCAAATACCTGAAACGCCACGACCTGAACGCCAACATCTCCGCCGCCGAGCTGCTGCCGGCGCTGCGGGAGGTCTACGGCGTGGACGACAGCCTTTCCACCACCGACGCACGGCTGGTCATCGGCGTGCGGTACGAGCTGGACAGCCGCAGCAGCTACACCTTCGCTGACGACGTGTCCACGGAGCTGATCAGCCGCATCACCGACGGGCGGTACGAGGGCGTGACCATCAAAAACACCTCCGCCCGCGTCTACAACACCAAGCTGGCCAGCCATATTTTAGGCACCGTGGGTGCGATATGGCAGGAGGAGTGGAACAGCGACGAGGAGACCGGCTACGTCGGCTACGCCGACAAGGGCTACTCCATGAACGACCTCGTCGGCAAGGACGGCGTGGAGAAGGCGTTTGAGGAGTACCTCCGCGGCAAGGACGGCAAGCGGCTCATCACCACCGACGAAAACGGAAAGATCACCGGTGAGCTGTTCACCCGCGAACCTCAGCCTGGCGGCACCGTGGCGCTGACGCTGGACATCGACCTGCAAGAGGTGGTGGAGACGACGCTGGCCACCACCATCGAGGGCATGATGGACAAGGACAGCTACCAGCGGGGCGGCGCGGCGGTGGTCATCGGCGTGGACTCCGGCGAGGTGCTGGCCATGGCCAGCTATCCGTCCTACGATCTGGAGACGTTCAACGCCGACTACAACGAGCTGGTGGCCGACGACCGGCTGCCTATGTTCAACCGCGCCACACAGGGCATCTACGCCCCGGGCTCCACCTTCAAGCTGTGTACCTCCGTGGCGGCGCTGGAGGAGGGCATCATCACCCCCTCCACCATCATCGAGGACAAGGGCATCTACACCTACTACGTCGATCCCCAGCCCATGTGCTGGGCATGGCGTCAAATGGGCACCACACATGGCCGTATCAACGTCAGTCAGGCCATTGTGGACTCCTGCAACTACTTCTACTATGAGGTAGGCCGGCTCACCGGCATCACCAAGCTGAACCAGTACGCCACCGCTTTCGGCCTTGGTCAGTCCACCGGCATCGAGATCGGCGACGTCAGCGGCGTGCTGGCCTCACCCCAGTGGGCGGAGGAGCACGACCGCGAGTGGACGGACGGCCAGACCATCACCGCCGCCATCGGCCAGTCGTACAACTCCTTCACGCCGCTGCAACTGGCCAACTATGTGGCCACGCTGGTGAACGGCGGTGAGCATTACGCCGTCCACCTGCTGAAGAACGTGAAGTCCTACGACAACTCCCGCCTGCTCTACGTCTACGACGAGGAACCGCTGAACGATCTGGATATTTCCGAAAGCACGCTGGCCGCCGTCACCAAGGGCATGAACGACCTGACCCACGATTCACTGGCCAGCGCCTTCTCCCGCTGCGTGGTGGAGGCCGGTGCCAAGACCGGCTCGGCGCAGGTGGGCACCGACATCGCCAACGGCACCTTCGTGGCCTACGCGCCCTATGACGATCCGGAGATCGCCATCGCCATCGTGGTGGAGAAGGGCGGCAGCGGCAGTCTGCTGGCCAACGCCGCCGTGGACATCATCAACGCCTGGTTCTCCCGCGGCAGCAACAGCGGCGCCAGCGGGGAGAATACGCTGCTGACGTGAGGGAGAATTAAGGGGAAAGCCACGCACATTTCGTAGGGGTCGATGCCCACATCGACCCGTGCGGCGGTAGCCGCCCACATTTATTTGCGCCGTTAGGCGAAAATAAATGTCATTCCGAACCGGTGACCGACGTCACCGGTGTGGGAATCCGTAACCCCATGCACCGACCGCGGTGGCACACGTTGGTGCCACCCTACATCCATTCTACCGTTGCCCGTTTGTAGGGCGGGACCAATGTGTCCCGCCGATACACCGCACCAAGGGGATACGGATTGCCGCACCAGTCTGCGGACTGGTTCGCAATGACATATTTGACGGCGTTCCCATTCACCCAACCCTTTCATTCCCGCCAATGCCTGCGTGCGGGTCGATGTGGGCATCGACCCCTACGAACGCTTACCGGTACTCTGCCGGTTATCGTCGGGAGGGGTAGAACCCCTCCCCTACGGACGTTCACCGTACCCATCGACGTTTTTC
>CAZTHY010000173.1:0-3068 GCA_964613205.1 uncultured Oscillospiraceae bacterium | reverse complement strand
GGTACGACCAGCGGAGTAGAGTTGAAAATGGACGGCACCACGCTCAAGTACGGCAACGGTACGCAGTATTATGACCTCGACAACACAGGGTCTTACACTCATGATAGTACCCCCACCAGTTGCTACGTCCTCAACGGCGGCACTTACTACCTCGATAGCGATGTGACCATCGACAAGCCCCTGCTCATCAGGGGTACCTCGACCAATCCGACCATCCTCGACCTGAAGGGTCATGTGCTGAAACTGAACAGCAGCATTTATGGTGGCACCGCTACCGGCAGCGTCATCGTGGTGGCAGACGGTGCGCACTTCACGCTGAAGGACAGCGCTCCTGATGCCCAGCACAACCTCAAGAGCGAGGAAGTGCAACTGACTAATAAACAGTCTACCACCACATGGGACGCAGACATCTATGTGATCGACGATAGCGGAACAGCCGGTACGGTCACCGGCGGCGTCATCACCGGCGGCACGGGAATTAAGTATACTTCCGACCAATACAACGACAGCATGATAATAATCGGCACCTACAACCTCTACACCGGCGGCGGCGTGTACGTAGGCAGCGCTGCCACCTTCAAGATGACCGGCGGCAACATCGTGGGCTGCACTGCGACCCAGAACGGCGGCGGTGTGGCAATATATAGAGGAACTGGGGAGAATGAGACCTTTTTCACCATGACCGGCGGCCGCATCGTGGGCTGTACTGCTCTGTTTGGCGGCGGCGTACATACTGACGCCTACACACAAGACACGGGATCTGGTGTCTTTGGATCTATTTTCACCCTGAATGGCGGTACCATCCAAAACTGCACTGCCGGACAAAGCGGCGGCGGCGTGTTCGTTTCGGGACAGTTTACCATGAGTGGCAACAGTACCATAGAAAACTGTACCGCCAAGACTGCGGGCGGCTTCGGCGGCGGCGTGGTTACTGGCAGCATCATAGCTGCGTTCACCATGGAGGACGGTACCATTAAGAACTGCACCGCCGGCAACAGCGGCGGCGGCGTGCACCATCAATACGGCACCTTCACCATGAAGGGCGGCACCATCCAAAACTGCACCGCCGAACAAAAGGGCGGCGGCGTGTATATCAACGGAAGTAATTGTGATTCTATCCCCACTATGGATGCCCAGGGCGGCAGCGTGGACGGCGGCGTGGACATTTATGGGGTCGGCGATTGGGCGTATGGCAAGCTCAAGAACACTTCTGCGAATGGCGGCACCATATTCTACGCTAAGGACGGCAATGCGATCGTCAAGGAGGGAGACAACGCCACGATCGAGGGCAAGCAGGTCAAGTTCATGAACGGCGAAACCCTGTATGCCGAGACCGTTGCCAAGGACGGCAACGCCAAGATCAGCCAGCCGGTTGCGCCGGAAGCGGCAGGGAACCACTTCATGGGGTGGTATACGCAGCAAACCAGCGGAACGAAGTGGGAGTTCACCACCAACACGGTCAGCAGCGACAATACCACCCTCTACGCCCAGTGGCATACGCTGAATCACGTTCCCGCTAAGACTCCGGCTGCGGGCGTAAAGGGGAATATCGAGTACTGGTACTGCGACGTGTGCAACGCGTACTTCTCTAACGAAAACGGCACGGTGTCGACTTCGCTGGAAGATGTGACCCTCGATGCCCTGCCCCACCGCACCTACCGCACCACCGCCACCATCGAATCCCCCAAAACCGCTGACATGGGCGTAGCGATCTACGCCCTCATGGCGCTGACCTCCTGCACCGGCACGGCACTGGTGATCAGAGGCCGGAAACGGAAGTAAAATAGCAAAAAAAGAAAGCCCGCGAGGGCTTTCTTTTTTGCGCTAAAGCAGACGCCCGCCCCTTTACGAACCCCCGCCCCGCTTGCTACAATAGAGCAAAAAACGGAGGAAATCATGAGGAAGGCATTGGTGTTGACGGAGCGGGAAATGGCGCGGTTTGAGCGCTATTTGCGGCGTGACGAGCGGGAGACGGCCACGATTGAAGCGTATCTGCGTTCGCTGCGGCGGTTTGCAGCTTGGTCAAATGGGCGAAATATCACGAAAGAGCTGGCGCTGTCGTGGAAAGCGGAGCTGTCGGCAGAAGGGTATCGCCCGATGTCGGTGAACGCCATGCTGGCAGCGGTGAACAAGTTTTTCGTCAGCGTGGGGCGGGAGGACTGCAAGGTGAAGTATCTCAGATTGCAGCGCCGGATGTTCCGGCGGCCGGAGCGGGAGTTGACGAAAAATGAATATATCCGGCTGGTGCAGGCATCGCGGGAGAGGGGCGATCTGCGGCTGGAATTGATGTTGGAAACGCTGTGCGCCACCGGTATTCGGGTGGGCGAGCTGAAATATATCACGCTGGAAGCAGCGCGTCAGGGCGTGGTGGAGATCGCCTTAAAAGGCAAAATCCGCACCATTTTGCTGCCCCATCGTCTGTGCCGCAAGCTGCAAAAGTTCGCGAAAAAACAGAAAATCGTCTCAGGTGGGCTGTTCCTCACCCAAGACGGCAAGCCGGTCTCGCGGCAGTATGTGTGGTCGCGGATGAAGGCGCTGTGCGGCGCGGCGGGCGTGGAGCGCTCGAAGGTGTTCCCCCACAACCTCCGCAGCCTGTTCGCCCGCACCTTCTATCAGGCGTGCCGCGACGTGGTGCGTCTGGCCGATGTTCTCGGCCACAGCAGTATCGAAACAACGCGCATTTACCTCATGTCCACCGGAAAAGAGTACATTCGCCACCTCGACCGGCTGGGACTGGTGGGGTAGTTTTCATAATTGTTGTTTAGAAGGCCGCTGGATTTTCTGCAACAAAAAGGCGCAGAAATCCACGTTTAGGATACCACTTTTCAGCGAAAAAGGCAAGCCTTTTGCAAAAATTAACAAGCCAAAACAGGGCCGATTCCCATCATTTGGAAGCGACCCTTTTCCGATTTTCAACTTCTCGCTCTGCAAAGCCCTTGCAGGGCGCTTTTTTGCGCCCTTTTTGGGTACGAAACGCAAAACGCGAGACGAAACAACAATTATGTCACACACAGAAACGGAGCGGAGCGATGGGGCGGATCAAGGCGGAGACAATTCAAATCGCGCCG
>CAZTHY010000172.1:0-3071 GCA_964613205.1 uncultured Oscillospiraceae bacterium | reverse complement strand
GGGAAACCACCACCATGTCCTCGCACTTCTCGCCGAACTTCTTGGCGTAGTAGTCCACGAACACGGGGTTGCCGAACAGGTTGTCCACGGGAATGTCGAAGAAGCCCTGGATCTGGCTGGCGTGGAGATCCATGGTCAGCACGCGGTCGGCACCGGAAGCGGTGAGCATATTGGCCACCAGCTTGGCGGAGATGGGATCGCGGCTCTTGGCCTTACGATCCTGACGGGCGTAGCCGAAGTAGGGGATGACGGCGGTGACGCGGCCGGCACTGGCACGCTTGCAGGCGTCGATCATGATGAGCAGCTCCATCAGACTGTCGTTGACCGGCTTGCAGGTGGAGTTGATGAGGAACACGTCGCTGCCGCGGACGGTCTCGTACAGGGAGACGGAGGCCTCGCCGTCAGCGAAGCTCTTGACCTCCGCTTCGCCCAGCTTGATGCCGATGAGCTTGCAGATCTCTTTCGCCAGTTCGGGGTTGGCGTTGCCGGTGAAGATCTTCAGGTCCTTGCCGTGAGAAATCATGGTTCGCACTCTCGCTTTCTATCTTTTTTCGTTGATGTGTGTGATGTGTATGGAAAACAGCAGCGCTGTCTCGCACTTGTTAAAAAGAAAACAAAAAACGCCGCCCACTGCCCCGCGTACTCAAATGCAGGCAGTATGGACGGCAAAAGTCCCCCCCAAAGGGAACACGCGGCCAATGGTCATATTTCTTTCACAGGCAAATCCGCCCATTGGGACGCACCCCCTTCTGCTATACTACCCCTATTATAACAGGTCTTGCGGGAAAATCCAGTATTTTTACCGATTTTTTCGGCAATAATTTTTTCCGCCGCCTTTTCGCTGGCGGCGTGGTCAGTTTTGCCGGTGAAAACGATGCCATTTTTCATGTTTCTTATAAATATTTGGCTTTTTCACCATTTTATAGTTGCATTTTTCTTCCGACTGCATTACAATAGGCAGGAACTTCAAAAAGGGAGTGGAGAGAACTATGCCCCATATCGTACTGGTGGAACCGGAGATCCCGCAGAATTGCGGCAACATCGCCCGCACCTGCGCCGCCAGCGGATGCAGCCTCCACCTCGTCCGCCCGCTGGGGTTCGACATCTCCGACCGCGCCGTAAAGCGGGCGGGGCTGGACTACTGGCATCTGGTGGACGTATACGACTACGAGAATCTGGACGACCTCTTCGCCCGCCATCCCGAAGCGCGGGACGACCTGTGGCTGGCCACCACGAAAGCCCCGCAGGACTACACCCATGGCCGCTTCTCCCCCGACTGCTGGCTGTTCTTCGGCAAGGAGACGGCGGGGCTGCCGGAGGATTTCCGGCTGGCGCACTACGACCGCTGTCTCCGTCTGCCCATGCGGGAGGAGGCAAGGAGCCTGAATTTAAGCAACTCCGTGGCCATCTTCACCTACGAGGCGCTGCGTCAGTGTGGGTTTCCCCACCTGTCGGGCGAGGGGGAAATGGCGGCGAAATAAGTCCGTACACACCGTTACTTTTTTCTATAAGGAGCGTTTCTTATGAATTACAACAAAAAAACCATCCGTGACGTAGACGTGGCCGGCAAGAAGATCCTGCTGCGCTGCGACTTCAACGTGCCTCAGGACAAGGCCACCGGCGCCATCACCAGCGACAAGCGTATCGTGGCGGCGCTGCCCACCATCCGTTACCTGCTGGAGCAGGGCGCGGCGGTCATCGCCTGCTCCCACCTGGGCAAGCCCAAGGGCGAGTGGAAGGAAAAGCTGACGCTTGCTCCCGTGGCCGTCCGTCTCAGCGAGCTGCTGGGGCAGGAGGTCATCTTCGCCCGCGACATCGTCGGTGAGGATGCCCACGCCAAGGCCGCCGCTTTGCAGGGCGGTCAGGTGATGCTGCTGGAGAACCTGCGCTTTGACCCCCGCGAGGAGAAGAACGACGCCGGTTTCGCCAGGGAGCTGGCGGACATGGCGGAGCTGTACGTCTCCGACGCCTTCGGCACCGTCCACCGCGCCCACGCCTCTACCGCCGGTGTGGCGGCCTATCTCCCCGCCGTGTCCGGCTTGCTGGTGGCGCGGGAGCTGGAGGTCATGGGCGGCGCGCTGAACGACCCCAAGCGCCCCTTCGTGGCGGTGCTGGGCGGCGCTAAGGTCAGCGACAAGATCGGCGTTATCAACAACCTGCTGGACAAGGCCGACACCGTCATCATCGGCGGCGGCATGGCCTACACCTTCGCCAAGGCGCAGGGCGGCGAGATCGGCAAGAGTTTGTGCGAAAACGACAAGCTGGACTACGCGCTGGAAATGATCGAAAAGGCGAAGAAGAACGGCGTGGCGCTGCTGCTGCCCAACGACACTGTGGCCGCCGACGATTTCTCCAACGATGCCCACCGTCAGGTGGTGTCCACCATGGCCATCCCCGAGGGCTGGGAGGGCATGGACATCGGCCCTGCCACCACGGAGCGCTTCTGCGCTGCCGTCCGCGGTGCCGGCACCGTGGTGTGGAACGGCCCCATGGGTGTGTTTGAATTCGACAATTTCGCCGCCGGTACCCGCGCCATGGCGCAGGCGCTGGCCGACAGCGGCGCCGTGACCATCGTAGGCGGCGGCGACAGTGCGGCGGCGGTGGAGCAGCTGGGCTTTGCCGACAAGATCACCCACATCAGCACCGGCGGCGGCGCGTCCCTCGAATTTTTGGAGGGCATCGAGCTGCCCGGCGTGGCGTGCTTGCTGGACAAGTAAATCGACAGGGATCGCCTGTTATCTCATATAGTTAGTTGTGTAAGGAGTAAAAAAGACCATGAATCGCAGATACCGTAAGACCATTATCGCCGGCAACTGGAAGATGAACAAGACCGCCAGCGAGACCAAGAAGTTTGCCGAAGAGCTGAAAGCGCTGCTGCCCAAGGCCAAGTGGTGTGACGTGGTGGTGTGCGTTCCCGCCGCCAACATCTCCACCGCCATGAAGGCGTTCAAGGACGCCCGTGTGTCCGTCGGCGCGCAGAACGTGTTCTATGAGCAGTCCGGTGCCTATACCGGCGAGGTGTCCGCCGAGATGCTGAAGGATCTGGGCGTGAAGTACGTCATCATCGGCCA
>CAZTHY010000171.1:0-3081 GCA_964613205.1 uncultured Oscillospiraceae bacterium | reverse complement strand
CGCTACTTGCAGTTAGGCGGCGGACAGGTGCAGCCGTCCACGCTGGTCATCGGCGGTATCGCGCTGGATGACAACGCCAAGACCGTCTCCGTAGACGGCGAACCGGTGTCGCTGACACCGAAGGAATATGACATTCTCCGCTTTTTGATGCAGAACGCGGGGACGGTGTTCTCTCCCAGTGAGATCTACCGCCGTGTGTGGGACGATATGCCCCTCAACGCCGCCGGTGCCATCGCCGTCCACATCCGCCATCTGCGGGAAAAGCTGGAGATCGACCCCTCGGAGCCCCGCTACATCAAAGTGGTGTGGGGCAAGGGGTATAAGATGGAGGGACGAAGCGGATGAAACGATGGATCGACCGTGTGTGGGCGAAGGCGGCAGCCTACGTTCTGGCGCTGCTGCTCACCGCACTGACGGTGCTGGGCGCCGTGGGTATCGCGGTGCTGGCGGAGGCCAACGCCTTTTTGGACAGCGACACGGCGTTGACGGAGCAGGTGTACAGCGCCACCTGCCGCGAGTATATCTACCGCGCCGACAGCTATCTGGCCGGTGTGCTGGCGGATGCCGGTATCATCTACGGCTACGCATATACCGACACCGCCGCTATCGGCAGCGACGAGCTGCTGCAAAAGCTGCCGTCCAACTTTGCCGATGAATTTACGCGGGACAGCACCCCCTGCCATCTGCGGGTGCTGGTGGATGGGCAGGTGTTTGCGGAGAACTTCACGTCGCCGGCAGGGGAGTCCCTCTACCACACGACGGTGACCTTCACCCACGAGACGCAGGACGGCGATGAGCTGGTCTACACCATCGAGGGCGACCTGCTGGACATGGAGCCGATGCCGTCCTACGAACTGCTGCTGGCCTACTGGCTGGTGCGCCATGTGGGGCTGACCGTCTTTCTGACGGTGCTGTCGGCGGTGCTGGCGCTGGCCTGCGTCATCTTCCTCATGGCCTCCGCCGGACACTGGCAGGGGAAGGAGGCCATCCACCTGACGTGGTTTGACCGCATCCCCCTGGATCTGTCGCTGTGCGCGGCGGTGCTGGCGGCGTGCGGGCTGTACGACGCAGCCATGAGCGAGCTGGTACTGCCCCTCATGCTGGCGGTGCTGTATGTGCCGCTGTTCCTGTCGGCCTTCGCCGCCCAGTGCAAGGCAGGGGCGGTGCTGCGCAGCACGCTGATCGCCCGCATCTGCCGTCTGCTGTGGCGTATCCTGCGGGGCGTATGGCGGGGCATGAAGCGCACCGCGGCGGCGCTGCCGCTGGTGTGGAAAACGGCGCTGGTCTCGGCGGCACTGGTGGTGCTGGAGATTTTCTGCATCGACAGCGGCGGGCTTTACCTGCTGGTGAAAGCCCTTGAGGTGGCGGCGGTGCTGTATATCGCCGTGAACCTCCGTGTGCTGCAAAAGGGCGGCGAAAAGCTGGCCGACGGCGACTACACCCAGTCCATCAACACCCGCTTCCTCATCGGTGACTTCAAGCGCTACGGCCAGCGGATGAACGACCTCCGTTCCGGCATGGAGCGGGCGGTGCAGGAGCAGACGCGGGCGGAGCGGATGAAAACGGAGCTGATCACCAACGTGTCCCACGACATCAAAACGCCGCTGACGTCCATCGTCAACTACGTTGACCTGCTGCAAAAGGAGGACGTGTCGCCGGAGACGGCGCAGGAGTACATCGCCGTCCTCGACCGCCAGAGCCGCCGGCTGAAGAAGCTGACGGAGGACCTGGTGGAGGCGTCCAAGGCGTCCTCCGGTGCGCTGCCGGTGGACTTGCAGCCCACCGACGTGGGCGTGCTGTTCAGTCAGATCACCGGCGAGTACGAGGAGCGGCTGGCGGACTGCCATCTGACCCTCATCGCCAAACCGCCGCGGGAGAACATCCGCATCATGGCGGACAGCAAGCTGTTAAGCCGCGTCATGGACAATCTGGTCAGCAACGTCTGCAAGTACGCGCTGCCGGACACCCGCGTCTATGTGACGGCGGAGGAGCGGGAGGGGAACGTGACCCTCAGCTTCAAGAACGTGTCCCGCGCGGAGCTGAACATCTCCCCCGAGGAGCTGATGGAGCGTTTCGTGCGGGGCGACACCTCCCGCCACACCGAGGGCAGCGGCCTGGGGCTGTCCATCGCCCAGAGCTTGGTGGAATTGCAGGGCGGCACCTTCGGCCTGAACATCGACGCCGATCTGTTCCGCGCAGACGTGACATTTCCGGTGATGGAGTAAAAAAAGAGCGCCGCTGGCGCTCTTTTTTCGTGGGGGAGGATGGATTGTTCGCAGGGGAGGGGTTCTACCCCTCCCGCCGTTTGTCGGAAAGGGTATCGGCAGAACGTGCGTAGGGCGGGGTGACCTCATCCCGCCGCCCCGCCGCAAAGCGGCGGGGAAAAGCCTCCCCTTTTTAAAGGGGAGGTGGCATTTGCGCAGCAAATGACGAAAGGGATGAATTGCACCGCACCACCGGAATCCCCTCAGTCACCCTTCGGGTGACAGCTCCCCTTGTAAACAAGGGGAGCCTTTTCCGTTCTACCGCCGATGCGTCCTTCTATCGGGCGGGGTAGAACCCCGCCCCTACGAAATGCTCGCCCCTGCACCCGCCGGAAAAACCGCAAAAAAATACCGGTCAGCCCTTGACATGGCCGCCGATTTTTGATATAATAAGGCGCTTATATTGGGACGATGGGGACATTTCCCCTTTTACATCTGCCCATAGTATACCATCCTCCGACGAAAAGCACAAGGGTTACGGACAAAAAACATTCAACAAACCCGTGCGTATCGCGGAGTACCCCCGACGAGTATCATTAAGAAAGGCGTGAGTATTTCGATGGCGAAAGACAAGTACTACGGCAAGACCCTTCGCAAAAACTTTGCCCGCCACGAGGAAGTCATGGCGATGCCCAACCTGCTGGAGATTCAGAAGAAGTCCTACCAGTGGTTTTTGGACGTCGGTCTGCGTGAGGTCTTTGCCGACGTGGCCTCCATCACCGACTACGCAGGCAATCTGGAGCTGAGCTTCATCGATTACAGCATGGACGAGAAGCCCAAGTACGACGTGGAGGAGTGCAAGGCGCGTGACGCCACC
>CAZTHY010000170.1:0-3085 GCA_964613205.1 uncultured Oscillospiraceae bacterium | reverse complement strand
CCGCTACGCCAACTCCTTCCACCCCTTCCACGGCTTCTCCATTATGAGCTGCGGCAACATTGCGGAGATTAACACCTCCGCCATCTACATCGTGGGCGCGCAGGAGCCGGGCATTGCCCGCGGCATGGGACTGAAAACCCGCGCTACCTTTGAAGAGGCGCTGGCCGACGCGAAGAAGAAGTTCGTAGGCGAAAATCCCCGCATTCTGGCGCTGCCCCAGACCTTTAAGGTGGGCGCCGTCCATCTGTGCATGAAGGACGACGACCTTTCCAACGTTTGACCGTACCCAACCGGCCTGTGCCGGATCAAGGTAATATAAATTATTAGGAGGAAAATCCAAATGAAAAAGCTGCTTGCTTTGCTGCTGGCACTGGTGATGAGCCTGTCTCTCGTGGCCTGCGGCAACAACGACACCCCCGCCGCTGACGACAGCAACACCCCCGACGACGAGGTCGTGGAGCTGACCGAAGTGAATCTGGCCTACATGGCCAACTGGGGCGCCCTGTGGGCTGTCTCCACCGCTGATGCCAAGGGCTACTTCGCCGAAGAAGGCCTGAAGGTCAACCTGACCCTCTTCCAGGACGGCCCCACCGAGATCGCCGCCATGGAGCAGGGTTCCATCGACATCTCCTACATCGGGCCCGGCGCTCACAAGCTGTGCGCACAGGGTAAGGCCGAGGTCGTGCTGCTCCAGCATCTGGGCGACGGCGACTGCATCATCGGTCTCAACGGCGTGACCAAGCTGGAAGACCTGGCCGGCAAGAAGGTGGCCTACGCCGCCGGTACCTCTTCCGAGTCCATCCTCAACGCTGCGCTGGCCTCCGTGGGTCTGACCATGGATGACATCGAGGCCATGAACATGAACGCCTCCAACATGGTTTCCGCCGCTGTGGGCGGCACCGTGGACGCCGTGGCTGCCTGGTCCCCCTCCTCTCTGATGATCCTGAAGGAAGTGGAAGGCTCCGTGGACATCTGCTCCAACGTGGACTTTGACGGTATGGCTTCCCCCGGCTCCTGGGTGGTGAACCCCACTTGGGCCGGCGAGAACGAGGAGACCATCGTGAAGTTCCTGCGCGCTATGTACAAGGGCATGGATTATGCCGCTGCCGCTACCACCGATGACGCCATCGCCAACGAAGTGGCCGGCTATGTAGCCGCCATCATCGCCAGCGACGAGGCCACCGTGCTGGAGCAGCGCTATGACGGTTCCTGGATGACCAGCGCTCAGATGAAGGAAATGCTGGACAACGGCGGTCTGGTGAAGATCTATGCCGACCAGCGTGCCAACTTCATCGCCAGCGAGGCGATCACCGAGGAGCAGGCTACCCACACCGCCGAGCAGTTCATCCGCTCCGACCTGATGACCCAGGCCTTTGGTGCCTAAGCTCTGACCCCCGCGATGGGAAGGCGGTTCGCCGCCTTCCCATTTTATCTAAAGTGATAGGAGGCCCTACCCGTGAATAAGAAAAAGAAAGTGGACATCGTGGCCAGGATCCCCAAGTGGGCGTGGCTGCTGCTGTCCCTGCTGGCTGCCGTGATCGTGTACACGCTGCTGTCCCACGGCAACACCACCGGCAGAGCGTTCCCGCCGCTGGCGGAGGTATTCCAATCCTATGTGAAGATGGCAGTCACCCGCGGCGTGTTCTGGAAGGACGTAGCGTCCTCGCTGAAAGCCTGCGGCATCGGCTTCGCTCTGGGCTTCCTGCTGGGCGTGCCCGTCGCCTTCCTGATGGCATGGTACCGCCCCATCCGTTTCATTGTGGAGCCGTGGATCCAGTTCGTCCGCAACATCCCCCCTCTGGCCTATGTGCCGCTGGTGGTGCTGGCGGTGGGTATCGGCACCAAGGCGCAGGTGACCGTCATCTGCATCGCCACCTTCCTGACCATCTGCATCACCGTCTTTCAGGGCGTCATCAACGTGGATGAAACGCTCATCAAGGCGGCGCGGGTGCTGAACGCCAACGACATCGTGCTGTTCACCCGCGTCATTTTCCCCGCCACCACCCCCTTCATCATCACCTCCATCCGACTGGGCATCTCCGTGGCGCTGACCACGTTGGTGGCCGCTGAGACCACCGGCGCGTCCTTCGGTCTCGGTATGCGTGTACAGGCGCTGAACTCCTCCTTCGAGACGGAGCCCATGATGCTGTACATCATCGTCATCGGCGTCATCGGTATGCTGGCGGAAAAGATCCTGAAATTCTTTGAAAGGAGACTGACATCGTGGCAGGAGAAGAGAGAAATCTGACCCCCAAGGTACAGATCAAGGCCGTTGAGAAGATCTACGAGGGTCGCAACGGCAAAACCGTGGCGCTGAACGGCGTCACCATGGACATCTATGACAATGAATTTATCTGCGTGGTAGGCCCCTCCGGCTGCGGCAAGTCCACGCTGCTGAATATCATCGCCGGTCTCCACGAGGCCACCTCCGGCGAAGTGCTGGTGGACGGCGTGAAAGTGGAGGGCACCGGCGTGGAGCGTGGCGTGGTGTTCCAGCAGTACGCCCTGTTCCCGTGGCTGACGGTGAAGGACAACGTGCTGTTCGGCCTGAAGCTGAAAAAGGAGCTTTCCAAGCAGCAGCGGGAAGAGATCGCCATGAAGTACATTCGCATGGTGGGTCTTGAAAAGTTCGTCAACGCCTATCCCAAAGAGCTGTCCGGCGGCATGAAGCAGCGTGTGGCCATCGCCCGCGCCTACGCCGTCAACCCCAGCATTCTGCTGATGGACGAGCCCTTCGGCGCGCTGGATGCCCAGACCCGCACCCAGCTCCAGACGGAGCTGCTGAAAACATGGGAGGAGGAGCAGAAAACCTGCTTCTTCATCACCCACGATGTGGAGGAGGCCATCCTGCTGGCCACCAAGGTGGTGGTCATGTCCGCCCGCCCCGGCCGCATCAAAGAGGTCATCGACATCGACATTCCCTACCCCAGAAACCAGGAGACCAAGATGGATCCCCGCTTCACGGAGTTGAAGAATTACATCTGGAATATGGTCTATAAGGAGTATCTGGAAGTGCAGAAATAAGGGGAGAGGGCAGGAGGAACGACCGCACCGTTTTCGTAGGGGCGGGGTTCTACCCCGCCCG
>CAZTHY010000169.1:0-3093 GCA_964613205.1 uncultured Oscillospiraceae bacterium | reverse complement strand
AGTGCGGCGTAAGCCGATTTTCGGGAGAGGGGCGCATTTCATCGTAGGGGCGGACGACTCTGTCCGCCCTTGGTAGGGGTGGGGTGGGCGTATGCAAAACAATAACAAAAGAGGTTGCGTCGATGGACGTAGGGCGGGGTGACCTCACCCCGCCGTTCGATAGACGCAGAGGGTTGCGGTAAACAGTTGTAGGGGTCGATGCCCACATCGACCCGCACGCAGCCATTTGCGCGATTAAAAGGCTTGGGTGAATGGAAAAGCCATCAAATGTGTCATTGCGAACCAGTCCGCAGACTGGTGCGGCAATCCGTTTCCCCGTGGTGCGGTGCGAGGGGACGCGGATTCCCACGCCAGTGACATCGGTCACTGGCTCGGAATGACAGGCTTGGCGGTTGTCGTTGTCGTGTACGTCTCCGTGGTGCATCCGTGCGGGTCGATGTGGGCATCGACCCCTACGAAATAGGCGTAGCCTTCCGACAACGAAAAAAGAGGGGCAGCGCCCCTCTTTTTGCTCGTATGTATCCCTCAATCCCGCCAGGTGCTTTTCAGCAGCAGGGCGGCGACAGGGAGAAGCTCCAGACGTCCCATCAGCATTTCCAGCGACAGTGCCAGCTTGCTGAGAGGGGAGAGGATGGCGAAGTTCTCCATGGGCCCCAGCAGACCCAGCGCGGGGCCTACGTTGCTGATGCAGGTGAGGGAGGCCACGAAGGACTCCTGAAAGCCGAAGTTGTCCCAGCTTACGATGACCGCACCGGCCAGCAGGATCAGCATATACGCCGTGACGAAGGCACCGGTGGAGGACACCACCCGCTCCTCCACCACCTGACCGTCCACCTTCACCACGCTGACATGGTTGGGGTGCGCCAGCCGCTTCAGCTCCCGCTTGAGACTGCGGCACATGATGACGACGCGGGAGAGCTTGATACCGCCGGAGGTGGAGCCGGCGCAGGAGCCGGTGAACATCAGCAGCGTCAGCGCCATGCGGCAGAACGTCGGCCACAGGGCGAAGTCCACCGTGGCGAAGCCAGTGGTGGTGATGATGGTGACGGTCTGGAACGCCGCGTCGGTGACGGACTCACCGAAGGACAGGCCGCCTTGCAGGAACAGATTGAGACACAGCAGCGCCGTGGTGCCGATGACCACCAGGAAATAGAGCCGCAGCTCCTCACTGCGCAGGGCGTTTTTCGCCCTGCCGCACAGCGCCGCAAAGAGCAGGGAGAAGTTGATGCCCGCCAGGAACGTGAAGCAGGTGATGATCCACATCACCGCATCGCTCTTGCCCATCAGCGACGCATCCAGCGTGGAGAAGCCGCCGGTGGCCATGGAGGTCAGCGCGTGGTTGATGGAGAAGAACCAGTCCTCGCCGGCCAGACGCAGGCAGATGGCTTCCAGCACCGTCAGCGCCACATAGATGGTGTACAGGATCTTGGCGGTGTCGCCCAGTCGGGGCACCAGCTTGGACTTGATGGGGCCGGGGCTTTCCGTCCGCATGAGGAACACGGAGCCCTCGCTGAGTCGGGGCATCAGCGCCAGAAACAGCACCAGCACGCCCATGCCGCCCATCCACTGGGTCAGCGAGCGCCAGAACAGCACCGTTTTCGGCAGCCACTCCACACCGTTGAACACGGTGGAGCCGGTGGTGGTGAGACCGGAGACGGTTTCAAACAGCGCGTCGATGTAGCTGTCCAGCACACCGGTGAGCAGGTAGGGGATGGCGCCGAACAGCGACAGCAGCACCCAGCACAGCACCACCGCCACGAAACCGTCGCGGCTGTTCATGCTGCGGCGCTTCGGCTTGCACACATGGAGCAGCGTGCCCACGATGCCGCACAGCGTAGCCGCCAGCAGAAAGGCCAGCCAGCAATTTTCACGATACACCGCCGACACGATCATCGGCAGCAGGAGAAAGCCCGCCTCCACCCACAGCACATAGCCCATGGTGTTGGCGATCAGGCGCAGATTCATAGTCAGTACCCTCTTAAAACACGGCGCAAAGCAGCGCATATTCACCCACTATACGGCCATTATAGCCCCTGCCCCTGCCGCTGTCAACCGGATTCTCTCTTGACAAGGGGTGGCGGCGGTGCTATACTACCACTAACCTACCGAGTTGGTAGTATTGCTTACAAACGTGAAGGAGGAATTTGTCATGTCCATCTACACCTCTGCCGACCAGCTCATCGGCGGTACGCCGCTGCTGGAGCTGACCCATATAGAGAAGGCCTACGGCCTGAACTGCTGTCTGCTGGCCAAGTTGGAGTATCTCAATCCCGCCGGTTCCGTGAAAGACCGTGTCGCCCGTGCCATGCTGGACGATGCGGAGAAGCGGGGCATCCTGACGGCGGAGTCGGTCATCATCGAGCCCACCTCCGGCAACACCGGTATCGGTCTGGCGGCGGTGGCCGCCGCCCGTGGGTACCGGATCATCATCGTCATGCCGGAGACCATGAGCTTGGAACGCCGCCAGCTGATGAAGGCCTTCGGCGCGGAGCTGGTGCTCACCGAGGGCAGCAAGGGGATGTCCGGCGCCATTGCCAAGGCGGAGGAGCTGACGAAGGAGATCCCCCACAGCTTTGTGGCGGGGCAGTTCGTCAATCCCGCCAATCCTCAGGCGCATTACGACACCACCGGCCCCGAGCTGTGGGCGGACACCGAGGGGAAACTGGACTGCTTCGTGGCGGGTGTGGGCACCGGCGGCACCATCACCGGCACAGGGCGGTATCTGAAGGAGCAGGATCCCAACGTCAGGGTGGTGGCGGTGGAGCCGGCCACCTCGGCGGTGCTGTCCGGCGGCAAGCCTGGCGCCCATGGCTTGCAGGGCATCGGCGCGGGGTTCATCCCCGAGGTGCTGGACACCACGGTGTACGACGAGATCGTCACCGTCACCAACGAGGACGCTTTCGCTCTCAGCCGTGAGCTGGGACGGCGGGAAGGCGTGCTGGTGGGCATTTCCTCCGGCGCAGCGCTGTGGGCGGCGGTGCAGGTGGCGCAGCGCCCCGAAATGGCCGGCAAGACCATCGCCGTCCTGCTGCCCGACACCGGCGACCGGTACCTGTCCACGCAGTTGTTCAGCGAATAAGCAGAAGTTGAAAA
>CAZTHY010000168.1:0-3093 GCA_964613205.1 uncultured Oscillospiraceae bacterium | reverse complement strand
GGCGCTCTTTTTTATCTCGTCATATAACTCCCGCCGGTAGGGGTGGTGGGGTTTACTGTCACCAAACGGGTGGCGGTGTCGAAGGTGGCGGGGAGGGATGGGGCGATGGTGTCCACATTGGCGGCGGGGACGTAGAGACGGTCGAAGAGGTCGCACAGGTCGGCCAGCGGCAGGTCGCCGGTACCGTCACAGGTGACGGACAGCGCCACGTTCTCCGGCAGCGCGGCACGGATGGCCTTGGCCACGTCGGTCAGCGCCTGTACGCGGTCGGCATCGTCGTTGGCGATGCTGTCGGTGTCGCCGGTGGCGGGGAAGCGGAACGCATCCAGCACCACCTCGTCAAAGCCCAGCTCGCCGCACTCGCGGCACAGCGCCGTCAGATACCGCAGCACCTCCGGATCGGTGGGATCCAGCCACGCCTGACCCTCGCCGTCGTACCACACGCTGCCGTCCTCCCGCACCAGCGCCGAGTCCGGCATGGCACGGGCGAAGGCGGTGTCCATGAAGCAGACCACATGACTCACGGTGTACCGGTCAGCGGCCAGCAGCGTTTTCAGGCAATCCAGCGGGCGGCCTGTCTCCACCACCACGCCGGTGGGCGGCTGCGCCGCCGTAGCGTAGGTGATGCCGCCGGTGGTGCGCTTCACCGCCAGCACCATGTCCTCCGGTGCCAGCGTGTTCATGATGTAGTCCGCGCCCCACCACAGGCAGTCGTCCGGCAGGCGGACGGCGTGGAGGGCGTCCACCTTCACATGGGGAAACTCCGGCTCCACCCGATCGAAATCGCCGTCACCGGCCAAGCTGTCGTCAGGCGGGTCGGTGTCCTCGTCCTTGTCGGCGAAAAAGGGCAGGGCAAGGTGTACCTGACCCGACTCGTCGTAGACCAGGTAATTCTGCGCCACCAGATAGGCCGCCGCCGCCAGCAGGATCAGCACCAGCGCCACGATCAGCGCCAGCTTGCCCACGGAGATACGACCGCCGCGATAGCTGTTGTAGCCCTTTGTCGCCATAATGTTACCTCGCTCTTAGTGAATGGCGTCCACCAGTGCCACGCGGCGGGCGTGGCGGCCGCCCTCGAAATCGGTGTGAAGGAAGATCTCCAGCATTTTCCTGGCCAGATTGGGGCCTGTGACACCGGCGCCCAGCGCCAGCATATTGGCGTCGTTGTGGCGGCGGGTCATCTCTGCCTGCAAAGAGTCGGTACACAGGGCGCAGCGGATACCGGGCACCTTGTTGGCGGCCATAGACACACCGATACCGGTGGTGCAGATGACTACGCCCCGCTCACATTCGCCTGCCGCCACGGCACGGGCGGCTTTTTCGGCAAAGACGGGATAGTCCACGCTCTCGGTGGAAAAACAGCCGAAGTCCTCGTAGTCGATGTCGTTTTCCTCCATCCAGATCAGCAGATCCTGCTTGAGCAGGTAGCCGCCGTGGTCACAGGCGATGGCAATTTTCATGGCGTTCTCCTTTATAATGGCATGAATTGGGGCTTTCCGCCCGCAAAGGTGGTGAAGTATCTGAACCCGCATTGGCGCAGCAGCTCCTGCCCCTCCCGAATGGCGCAGCCCACATGGGGTACGCTGTGGGCGTCGGAGCCAAGGGTGATGATCTCGCCGCCCATCTCGCGGTAGAGACGCAGCAGCTTGCCGTCGGGCAGGGGCGTACCGCCCCGATTGGTGTTGCACTCGATGCCCAGTCCCTTGTCGATGAGGACGCGGAACAGCGCTTCGCAGCGGTCTAAATGCGCGTCGAAGGTCATGTGGGTGTCGGGCAGGTCGTTGATGTACCGCAGCGGCAGCGTCAGATGACCCAGCACGCTGAACCGTCCCCACTTGGCCAGCGACAGGGCGGTGTCCAGATAACTGTCGATAACCTCATGATAATACGTTTCGGCCTGTTTTTCAATGTAGTACAGGTCAAAATTTTCAAATTGTTCACCGGCCATGTGGACGGAGCCGATGACAAAGTCCAGTTCCGGCGCGTCATGGAGCAGCTTTTCTGCCCGATCGAAGGCCATGTACGCCTCGCCCAGCTCTGCGCCCAGCCGGAGGGTGAGACGGTCGCTGTAGGTCTCTTTGGCGGTCTGGAACTGCTCCAGCAGCTCCGACCACTCGAAAAAGTCCCGCGGCTCCTGTGTGCCCCACACGATGGTGTCCACATGGTCGGTGACGCACACCTCACTGAGTCCGTGCTTAATGGCCGAAGCCGCCAGCTCCGACACGGTCATGTGGCCGTCCGGCGACGCGGTGGAGTGGGTATGATAGTCGGCTAAATACATAGGCGCACCTCTTATTTCTTCTTGAAGAAGCCCTTGCGCTTTTCGTAGTTGCCCTCGCCCAAGGACTCGCTGAACTTCCGCAGTGCGTCCTTCTGCTCCTTCGTCAGATTGCGGGGCGTTTCCACGTTGACGGTGACGTACTGGTCGCCGCGGCTGCGGCCGTTGAGGACGGGGATGCCCTTGCCCCGCAGCCGGAACACGGTGCCGGTCTGGGTGCCCTCCGGCAGGTCGTACTTCACCTTGCCGTCGATGGTGGGGATCTCCAGCGTAGCGCCCAGCGCCGCCTGTGCGAAGGTGATAGGTGCGTCGCAGAACACGTCCACGCCCTCGCGGCGGAACGTCTCGTCCGGCTGCACCATAACGGTGATGAGCAGGTCACCGGCGCTGCCGCCGTTCTTGCCGGCGTGACCCTGTCCCCGCAGGGAGATGGTCTGGCCGTGGTCGATACCGGCGGGGATGGTGACCTTGAGGGTCTTGCGCTTCCGAGAGCGACCCTGCCCGCCGCAGTCAGTGCAGAGCTGATGGATGATGCGGCCGGTGCCGCGGCACTTCTGACAGGGGCGGCTGGTGGCGAACACGCCCATGGGCGTGCGCTGCTGCACCTGCACCGTACCGCTGCCGCGGCATTCGGAGCAGACCTCCGGCGTGGTGCCGGGGGCGCAGCCGGTGCCCTTGCAGGTGTCGCACTGCTCGCTGCGCTCCACCGTGACGCTCTTTTCGCAGCCGAAGGCCGCCTCCAAAAACGTCACCGACACGCTGGCGCGGATGCTCTCTCCCCGCTGGGGGGCATTGGGGTTGCGGCGCTGACCGCC
>CAZTHY010000167.1:0-3101 GCA_964613205.1 uncultured Oscillospiraceae bacterium | reverse complement strand
TGCTGTACCTTGCTAATACCGAAGCACCTCCAATCCAAAATAAAAACGCGGACGCCTCAGGCATCCGCACCACGACACAAGCCACCCCACAGGGACGCTCGTGTGACGCTGTTGACCTCTTTGCCATCGCGGGAGGTGAGGCGGATGCACCGACCTTCTTTGTTTTCCATGGTATTGTATACCACCGGCAGCGATTTGTCAACGGCTTTTTTGAAATTTTCCGTATAATTTTTCCCGTGTCCGGCGAAACTACCCCTGTACCACGGTACAGACGGGACTTGCGTCCCCACCAAAATGGAGGTATCTCTTTCATGGAAAACACCAAGAACACGAAAAACGCCAACACCAACAACAGCGAGAACACCCAAAACACCAACAATACCAACAATACCAACAACACCAACAACAAGAACGGTAAAAACGCCAAGAACAGCAAGTGACTTCTTCATGTGGGCAGCGGAGGACGGAACCGTCCTCCGCTGTGCTGTTTTTCAGTGTTCCGTTCTGCCCAGATACTCCTCCAGCGTGATGTTCCGCGTGAAGATGTCCTGCGCCGCGTCCTTGCCTACATAGCGGTAGTGCCACGGCTCGTAGATGATGCCGGTGACGTCGGTGCGGCCATTGGGATAGCGGTGGATGAAGCCGTAGCGCCAGGAGTTGGCCATGAGCCACTTCTGCGTCTCGGTGTTCTCCTGTTCCTCCGTCAGATCCTGCATGACGTAGTCCACGATGTCCACGGCCAAGCCCAGCTGATGCTCGCTGGTGCCGGGGACGGCCACCGCCTTGGCGCCCTCCACCTTGGCCTCCTCCTCGCTCATGCCGCTGTTCATCAGCCGCTGCACCTTGTTGTCGTACAGACCCTGCTGGGTCTCCTGCGTCCGGTAGGCGGAGCAGATCATGGGGTCGTAGCCCGCCTCACGGCAATCGTCCATCATCTCCTCCAGCGCCTCATAGCACCGGCTGTCGATCTTCCGGCCGTCGGACATGGTCACCAGATCGCACTGCCAGTCCTCCGGCAGCGGATTCCAGGGGTTCACCAGCGTCAGCAGCTCGTCGTTTACGTCCACCAGCGGCGTATTGTCGGGGGTGGTGGGCTGCTGGGGGTCGTTGACGGTGGGTGTCTGTGTGTCGTCGGCGGCGGGTTCCTTGTCCTTGCAGCCCTTCACCACGAACACGGCGCCTACGATCACCGCCAGCAGCACCAGCGCCGCGATGATCCGGTTGCGCATGGCCTGACGATACCGCTGCTGCCGTCTGCGCTGTCTTTCGTAATCCATTGCGTTACCTCAGTTTCTCGGGATACGTCCCATTCTCATGGAGCTTCACCAGCTCCTCCGCTACACGGGCGCGATCCTCGTGGTACGTCATGCCGAACCACCGGTCGGGGGACTGCAATACGGAGACGGTGAGCCGCCCCTCTTTCAGCAGATCGCCGATCATCGTGGGCAGCAAGCACTCCGACTTCTGCTCCTGTCCGGCGGGAGAGCGGAGGAAATCGTAGAAATACGTCTCCAGCTCGTCGAAGATGGAGGGCTGGAAGCCCCAGAAGTTCATGGACACCACGCTGTCCGGTGCCAGCTCCACGTCCGCCGTCTCGTCGCGGATGGTGCCGTCGGGCAGCAGGGCGATCTTCAGCGTCTCGCGGATGTCGGTGAGGCAGTCGTTCTCCGTGTGGCATACGCCGCGGGAGACGGTGCCGTGGACGGTGACGGTGTTTTTCAGCAGATAGCCCACCATGGTGGCCGCGCCGGTCTCCGGCAGCGTCTTGAGGGCTTCGTAGATGGTGCGGTAGGCCGATGCGCCGTAGTAGTCGTCGGCGTTGATGACGCAGAAGGGCTCGTGGACGAATTCCTTCGTACACAGCACCGCATGGGCGGTGCCCAGCGGCTTGGTGCGGCCTTCCGGCAGCGTGTAGAAATCGGGCAGGTGGTCGTAGTCCTGATAGGCGTAGCACACCTCCACGGCGCGGCCATCCGGCGTGCGCAGTCGGGACGCCATATCGCCGCACAGGTGCTTCATCAATTCCAGCATATCCGGCTTGATGATGAACACGATCTTGTCAAAGCCCGCCTGTACCGCGTCATAGACGCCGTACTCCATGAGAATTTCGCCGTGAGGGCCTACGCCGTCGGTCTGCTTATTGCCGCCGTAGCGGGAACCCATTCCCGCCGCCATGATTACCAAAGTCGCGTGCATATCCGTCTCTCCTTTTCCATCTCCCACCTCGGGTGGTTTATTACCCTATATCATACCATGAACGGCGAAAAAAACAAGCGTCTTTCGACACTATCCCAAAAAACTTAAAAAATAATTCGCTTGCTGAGAAAAAACGTAGAAAATAGCTGGATTTTCCCTCCGCGCTCCTGTATAATATAGAGTTGCCGCCTGTCATTGCATCAGGTGCTATTCCGGAGCAAAAGGAGCGTTTTCGCTATGTCCGCGTCCAAAAAGATCATGGGGCACGTCTATGCCCTGTTCACCATTCTCGTGTGGGGCAGCTGCTTCGTGCTGACGAAGGAGCTGCTGGCGGCCTACACCGCCGTGCAGATCATCCCCCTGCGGATGGGTCTTGCGTACCTTACGCTGTGGGTGCTGCGCCCCAAGACCATGAAGCTGCCCTTGAAGGATGAGCTGATGTTCATCCTCATCGGCATCACCGGCGGCAGCTGCTACTTCTTCCTGCAAAACACCGCCCTGACCTACACCTACGCTGCCAACGTCAGCATCATTGTGGCGCTGTCCCCCATTCTGACGGTGATCCTGGCCGGTCTGTTCTCCCGCAATGGCGAACGGCTGGGGAAATTCGTCTACATCGGGGCGGTCATCGCCATCGCCGGTGTGGTGCTGGTGGTGCTCAACGGCCAGCTCACCTTCCATCTCAGCCCCAGGGGCGACCTGCTGGCGCTGGTGGCGGCGCTGATGTGGGCGGTGTACTCCATCCTCATCAAGACCTACACCGAGCGGTACGACAACTTCCTCGTCACCCGCCGCGTCATGCTGTGGGCGTTCCTCACCTCTATCCCGCTGGTGCTGCTGACCGATGGCGTGCCCAGTCTGGTGCCGCTGTTCACCACCCCCCGCATCCTGCTGAGCTGGCTGTT
>CAZTHY010000166.1:0-3109 GCA_964613205.1 uncultured Oscillospiraceae bacterium | reverse complement strand
GGAAAAGATGGCACTATCACGGCAAAACGGTGATTTTTCGGGAGGCAGAAGATGAAGCGAAGCAGGAAATGGCCTGTACTGGCGCTGGCGCTGGTCATGGCGCTGACGCTGTGCGCCTGCGGCGAAAAGAGCAAGCCGGTGGAGGAGGTCTACGGACTGGATCTCAGCTCCACGGAGGAGCAGCCCATGTCGCCGGAGCGTGTGGAACGCAGCGTGCTCTACGCCGCCGTCAAGGGGCGCTTCGGCAACATGACCATCTTCCTCGGCAGTCCCTTTGCCAAGACGACGTATGACGATCTGAAGGAGCTGCTGGGTGTGGACGCTTCCTACTATTTCTACGACGAAGAAACCGTTGCCAAGACCTTCGTGTGGAAAGCCAGCGACGAGCCTACCGCCAAACTGGCCTTCTGGTTCAGAGACGATGAGCTGTATGCCCTCGGCTCTACCAACCTTAGCTGACAACCAACGCGGGGCGGTCACAGTACCGCCCCGCACGCGAAACCGGACGAACAAACAGACAGAACAGGAAAGGAGAACCCTTATGAAAAAGTTTTTGGCACTGCTGCTGGCGCTGGTCATGGCGCTGAGCCTGGTGGCCTGCGGCGGTGGCGGCGGCAACGGCGGCAACAGCACCAACCCCAACGCCTATTCGCTGGGCGATTATGAGCTGGAGCTGAAGGCGGCGAAGATCGCCCCCGACGACAACGGCGCAGCCTCCGTCATTCTGTGGCTGGCTCTCACCAACAACGGCGACATCGGCTTTACCTACGGTTACAGCGTGTTCGAGAAGGCTGAGCAGGCCGGTGAGTTTATGTTTATCGCCTCCCTGGGCAGCATTTCCGAGGATCACTATTACGTTGAGGCCATGCCCGGCGAGACCGTGGACATCCTGACCGGCTTCAATCTGAACGCCGTGGACTATCAGGGCAACCTGAACTACACCGACGAGGTGAAGATCACCATCACCGACAGTGAATCCGACAAGTCCGCCGAGATCACCGTGAATCCCGCCGATATACCCTTTGCCGACAGTGCGCTGGACGTGATGAGCGGCAGCGACGCCAACAGCGGCAACGGCGGTGACGCTGCCGGCGCTTCCACCGACGGCTTCGGCGACTTCAGCTCCATTCTGGTGCCCGAGGAATTCGAGTTCAAGCGCGACTCCTGGAACGAGGAGAACCCCCACTTCGTCTCCGTCAAGCGCTCCGACTTTGCCTATTTCGACTTCCACAGCTTCACCACCGAGGAGGAGCTGATGAAGGACTATGAATACTGCAAGAAGACCTACACCAACGAGCAGGTGGCCGTCAGCGCCAACTACGGCGGCATCGACTGGACCGGCTTCCAGTACGGTGACGGCATGGGCGGCTACGGTATTGAGGTCTATGCCATCATGGGCAGCTACTATGTGAAGGTGTCCTCCGCCGGCTTTGCCTTCGACCATGAGATCGCCAAGGCCGTGCTGGGCTCCGTGGTCATGGCCGACGGCAGCGGCGCTACCGGCGGCAGCACCGGCAGCAGCATCCCCACCGAGGTGGGCGGCATCAAGTACAACGGCAGCCTTGACTGGCTGAACTACTGGAGCGGCAACTGGTACGGCTGGTGGCTGCTGATGGACGGCACCGGTGTGTACGCCGATCTGGGTGACGGCGAAGGTCAGGCCATTTGGGATGCCTGCGCCATCATCGAGGCCTATGAGGACACCACCGGCTACATGGAGGTGTGGGATGTCGATGACACTGTCATCGCCATGCTGGATCTGAACTTTGCCAATCCCGATGACACCGAGTACGGCGTGATGTGCTGCGGCGGCGGTCAGTTCCTGGGTCAGGAAGTGGAGAAGGATGCGTGGTACGTCAACCCCGACGAGCTGGCCTATGAGAACATCTTCGACTTCCGCGGCGAGGTGGAGGACGAGTACGGCACCTATTCCTACCGCGTCCTGCTGCGCCCCTGGGGTGTGGAGTGGGATGATCTGGACGAGGCCTACTATCCCGATTCCTACTATGACTGGTATCTGCCCCTCATCGAGGCCGGCAAGGATATGCCCGACACCATCGGCTGACACCACAGCGGGAAAGGAGACCAACTATGGCTTCTCAGGTAACGAACTATAAATGCCCCGCCTGTACCGGCCCGCTCCACTTCGTGGGCGCGTCGGGCAAGCTGGAGTGCGATTACTGCGGCGCGCAGTACGACGTAGCACAGATCGAAGCAATGAATGCAGACAAGGAGCAGCAGGCCTCCGCCGCTTTTCAGGCGGCGGAGGGGGCTGCCCCCCAGCAGGAGACACCGTGGGATACCTCCGGCATGACCACCGACTGGGGCGCCGAGGGCAGCGGCATGAAGGCCTATTCCTGCCCCTCCTGCGGCGCGGAGCTGATGTGCGACGCTTCCACCGCCGCCACCTCCTGCCCCTACTGCGGCAACCCCACGGTGGTGCCCGGGCAGTTCTCCGGCACGCTGAAGCCGGACTTCGTCATCCCCTTCAAGCTGAGCCGTGAGGACGCGGAAAAGGCGCTCAAGCGCCACTATCAGGGCAAGCCCCTGCTGCCCAAGGCGTTTACCAGCGAAAACCACATCAAGGAGATGCAGGGCGTCTACGTCCCCTTCTGGATGTTCGACGGCACCGCCTTCGGCTCCGTGGATTACGAGGGTCTTATCAGCCACACCCATCGGGAGGGCGATTTTGAGGTGACGCTGACGGAACACTATCAGGTGCGCCGCGGCGGTTCCCTCTCCTTCCAGCGGGTACCGGTGGACGCCTCCACCAAGATGCCCGACGACCACATGGACTCCATCGAGCCCTACGACTACAACGAATTGAAGCCCTTCTCCACCGCCTATCTCCCCGGCTTTTTGGCCGACCGGTACGATGTGTCGGTGGACGAGAGCCGCAGCCGCGCCGATACCCGCTGCTCCTCCACGCTGGAGGCGGCGCTGCAAAGCACCACCGAGGGCTACACCGGCTGCATCCCGCTGAACAAGAACATTTTCTTGCAGCGCGGCCGCGTCAGCTACGCCCTCATGCCGGTGTGGATGCTCCACACCAAGTGGAACGGCAAGGACTTCCTGTTCGCCATGAACGGGCAGACCGGCAAGCTGGTGG
>CAZTHY010000165.1:0-3111 GCA_964613205.1 uncultured Oscillospiraceae bacterium | reverse complement strand
CCAACCCCACCGGCCCCATGCACATGGGCAACGCCCGCGGCGGCGTGCTGGGCGATACGCTGGCCAGCGTGCTGCAAAAGTCCGGTGACGACGAGTGGCGCGAGTTCTACGTCAACGATGCCGGTAATCAGATCGAAAAGTTCGCCAAGAGTCTGGAAGCCCGCTATTTCCAGATCATCAAGGGCGAGGACGCGGTGGAATTCCCCGAGGACGGCTACCACGGCGACGACATCCGCGAGCTGGCGCAAGCCTTCTATGAAAAAGAGGGCGACAAGTATCTGGACTGCGACGAGGCCGCCCGCCATGACGCGCTGGCCAGGTTCGGTCTCAGCGTCAACATCCCCAAGATGAAGGCCGACCTCGCCCGCTACGGCATTCAGTACGACGAGTGGTTCTTCGAGTCCTCCCTCCACGAGAGCGGCTATGTGGCCGACTCCGTGGCGGCGCTGACGGAGCAGGGCTACACCTACGAAAAGGACGGTGCCCTGTGGCTCAAGACCTCGGAGATCATGGCCGCTGCCCTCCGCGCTGCCGGTAAGTCCGACGCGGACATCGAAAAGCTGGCGCTGAAGGACGACGTGCTGCGCCGCGCCAACGGCTTCTACACCTACTTCGCCGCCGACATCGCCTACCACCGCAACAAATTCGCCGTCCGCGGCTTCGACAAGGTCATCAACATCTGGGGCGCCGACCACCACGGCCATGTGGCGCGGCTCAAGGGCGCTATGGACGCGCTGGGGCTGGACGGCGAACACCGGCTGGACATCGTCCTCATGCAGCTGGTGAAGCTGGTGCGGGACGGCGAGGTGGTGCGTATGTCCAAGCGCACCGGCAAGGCCATCAGCCTTACCGACCTGCTGGATGAGATCCCCGTGGATGCCTGCCGCTACTTCTTCAACGCCAAGCCGGAGACGCAGATGGAGTTCGATCTGGGTCTGGCCGTGCGGGAGGACAGCGAAAATCCGGTGTACTACGTCCAGTACGCCCACGCCCGTATCTGCACGCTGCTGAAAAATCTGGCATTGGAGGGCTACACCGTGCCCGCCGCGGCGGAGGCCGATCTGTCGCTGCTCACCGCCGACGAGGAAAAGGCGCTCATCAAGGAGCTGGCGCAGTACCCCGCCATGGTACGTCTGGCGGCGCGGGACTACGACCCCAGCTTCATCAACCGCTATCTCATCGAGCTGGCCTCCTCCTTCCACAAGTTCTACAACGCCTGCCGTATCAAGGGCGAGGAGAGAAATGTCCTGCTGGCGCGTCTGAAGCTGGCGGACACCGCCCGTGCGGTGCTGAAAAACGCCATGACGCTCATCGGCTGCTCCGCACCGGAGAAAATGTAAGCATAAAAAAAGAAGCCCTCACGGGCTTCTTTTTTGCTTATTCTCACTTGCGGCGGTCGGCTTCGATGAGCAGCTTCAGCGCATCCACGCCCACCTGAATGGCGGCGGAGGTGTCCTCGCTCATATCCTGATCGAGACCGGCGGCCTCCCGCTCCTGATTCCACACCACATGGAAGCAGCTGCCGCAGCGGCAGCGGAGGGCGTTGGCCACCACGAAGAGGGCGGCGGACTCCATTTCGCTGGCCTTCACGCCCAGCCGTTTCCACGCCTCCCACTTGTCCAGCAGCTCACGAGCCACCGGCATACGGCGGGGGTCATGCTGGCCGTAGAAGGAGTCCTTGCACTGCACCACGCCTACCTGCGTCCGCTTGCCAAGGGCGTGGGCGGCCTGCACCAGCGCGGTGGTCACATCGAAATCCGCCACGGCGGGGTACTCGATGGGGGCGTATTCGCGGCTGGTATGCTCAAAGCGGATGGCACCGGTGGCCACCACCACGTCGCCGGAGCGCACATCCAGATCGATACCGCCGCAGGTGCCGACGCGGATGAACGTATCGGCGCCGATGGCGTGAAGCTCCTCCATGGCGATGGAGGCGGAGGGACCGCCGATACCGGTGGAGCAGACGCTGACCTTCTCCCCCAGCAGCGTGCCGGTGTAGACGGTGTACTCCCGATTCTGCGCCACATGGCGGGCATCGTCAAACAGCGCGGCGATCTTCTCGCACCGCCCCGGGTCGCCGGGCAGGATGACGTAGCGCCCCACGTCGCCCTCCGTGCAGTGGATGTGGTATTGCTTTTCCAGATTTTGCATGGTTCCTTCCTCCTGACAGTGAGTTTCTTTTGTCCTATTATACCTTGTATCGCCGAAAAAAGCAACGGAGAAAACACGTCCCAAAAAGTACCGCGTGTTGTGCCGCCGCAGCGCGCCATACTAACCACCGGCGAGACATCGCACACGGAGGAAAAAGGAGGCAGCAGCATGACAAAGCGGATCTTTCCCACGCTGCTGGCGCTGGTGCTGGCACTGACCATGGTGGCCTGCGGCGATAAGGACACCAAGGGCGACACCAGCACCAACGACAGAGGCGACACGGTAAGCGGCGCTTACGGCAGCGAATCGGACACCGACAGCCGCACATCCCGCCGGACACGGGAGACGGACTATGACCGTATGCTCCGCCACGGCCGCGTCACCGATACCGACGGTGACCTGCGCAACGACTGGTAACGCGCAAAACCTCCGGCAAATGCCGGAGGTTTTTGCTATTACAGGAAGATTATTCCTCCACTTCGCCGACGATGGCAATATGCAGCTCGTCAAGCTGCTTCTGCTCCACGGTGGACGGCGCGGACATCATGATGTCCTGCGCGTTCTTGTTCATGGGGAAGGGGATGATCTCGCGGATGGAGCTTTCGCCCGCCAGCAGCATCACCATGCGGTCAACGCCCGGGGCGATACCGGCGTGGGGAGGCGCACCGTAGCAGAAGGCGTTGTACATGGCGGGGAACTTCTTCTTCACGTCCTCCTCGCCCAGCCGCACCAGCTCGAAGGCCTTGATCATGATCTCGGGGTCGTGGTTACGGACGGCACCGGAGGACAGCTCCACGCCGTTGCACACCAGGTCGTACTGGTTGGCGTAGATGTCCAGCGGGTCGATCTCGCCCCGCTCCGCCTTCAGCAGCACTTCCATGCCGCCGTTGGGCATGGAGAAGGGGTTGTGGCAGAACTCCAGCTCGCCGGACTCGTCGCCGATCTCGTACATGGGGAAGT
>CAZTHY010000164.1:0-3144 GCA_964613205.1 uncultured Oscillospiraceae bacterium | reverse complement strand
ACGGCTCCTGCTTCTCCTGCGTGCTGAAGATCGCCTTTGTGCTGGGCGTGTTCGGGCAGGAGCTGACGTGGGGACAGCTGGTGCCCATCCTGCTGGTGGCGGTGCTGTCGTCGGTAGGTATGTCCGGTGTCCCCGGCGGCGGCTATATCGGCGAGTATATCATCTGCTCTATCTTCTTCCCCACCCAAATGGAGATCGCCTTCCCCATCCTCGTCATGATCGGCAATCTGGTGGATCCTCCTGCCACCATGATCAACGCCGCCGGCGACTATGTGGTGTCCTACATCGTGTCCCGCTTCGTAGACGGCAAAGACTGGCTGGAACGAAAGCTGGAGAAATAAAAAAGAAGCCCCACGGGGCTTCTTTTTTCGCGGGAAAAAGGGGAAGCCACGCTGTTTTCGTAGGGCGGGGTGACCTCACCCCGCCGTGCGGCGGTAGCCGCCCGCATTTATTTGCGCCGGTAGGCGGAAATAAATGTCATTGCGCACCAGTCCGCAGACTGGTGCGGCAATCCGTAACCCCCTGCACCGACCGGCGGTGGCACACGTTGGTGCCACCCTACAACCGTCTATCGCAGGTCATTTGTAGGGCGGGACCAATGTGTCCCGCCGGAACACCGCACCAAGGGGACGCGGATTCCCGAACCGGTGTGCGCACCGGCTCGGAATGACAGGCGTGTGCGTGTCGTTGCCGTGTGCGTCTCCGTGGTGCGTCCGTGCGGGTCGATGTGGGCATCGACCCCTACAACGTCATGCGTCTCTCTACCGTAAATCACCGCAATCTCTGCCGTGTTCTTCTACCGTGCGGCGGGGTGAGGTCACCCCGCCCTACGAACGGTTCACCGATACTCTCTGCATCGGGCGGACAGAGTCGTCCGCCCCTACGAACGTTTACCGATACCCTTCTTCCCCCGTCCCCACCCGCCAAAATTTCGCCCGCTAAAATTTTCCTCCGAAAAAGGTTTACTTTCGCGGGCTAAAATGGTAGAATACCCGAAGAAGAACTATTACGGATAGAAAGAAGGAGAAGCCAATCATGGTAAGAGTGGCAAAGTCCAAGATCGGTAAGAAGCAGAAGAACGACCGCCTGTATAAGGCCATTTTGATGCTGGAGACGGAGGAGGAGTGCTACAACTTCTTCCAGGATCTGTGTACCGTCTCGGAGCTGCGCAGCATGGAACAGCGCTACGAGGTGGCCACGCTGCTGAACGACGGTCTTATCTACAACGACATTCTGGAGCGCACCGGTGCGTCCAGCGCCACCATCAGCCGCGTCAACCGCAGTCTCATCTACGGCAGCGGCGGCTACGAGGGCGTGCTGGAAAAGATGAAAGACACGGAAGAGAGCAAAGAATGAGCTGCTACGAAGCGCTGGCCGGCACCTATGATGCCCTGACTACCGATGTGGATTACCGGCATCGGGCGGACTTTTTGGAAAAGCTGCTGCGCCGCAGCCGGATTCCGGTGAAGCTGGTGCTGGATCTGGCCTGCGGCACCGGCACCATGAGCTGGATTTTGACCCAGCGGGGCTATGAGGTCATCGGCGTGGACAACTCCGAGGATATGCTGGCGGCGGCCATGGGCAAGGGCGGACAGACGGAGGGCATCCCCCCTGTCTTTCTCCACCAGTCCATGCCCCAGCTTGACCTGTACGGTACGGTGGACGCCGCCGTCTGCTGTCTCGACAGTCTCAACTATCTCACCAACCCCAAGGACGTGCAGCGCACGTTCCAGCGGCTCCACCTGTTCGTCGCCCCCGGCGGTATGCTGGTGTTCGACGTGAACACGGAGGACAAGCTGGCGGGGCTGGACGGGCAGGTGTTTCTGGACGAGACGGAGGACACCCTCTGTTTGTGGCGCACCGAGTACAGCCGGAAGCTGTGTCACTATTATATGGATATCTTCCGCCAGCGCGCCGACGGCGCGTGGGAGCGGGAGACGGAGCTCCACCGCCAGCGGGCGTATACGGTGGAGGAACTGACGGCGTGGCTCACCGAGGCGGGGTTTGGCGACATCCGCACCTACGGCGATATGCGCCTGCGCCGCCCACGGCAGGACGAGCAGCGCATCTATATCAGCTGCGTCCGCAAATGACAATCAAACGCGAAAGAGGACAGATATATATGGCAGACAGGATCGTAAGAGCCATTTCCACCGACGGCATGGTACAGGCGGCGGCGATATGCAGCCGCGACCTGACGGAACGTGCCCGTCAGATACACAAAACGCTGCCGGTAGGCACGGCGGCGCTGGGCAGAACGCTGGCCGCCACTTCGCTGATGGGCAACGCCCTGAAGGGCGAGGGTGCCAGCCTGACGCTGCAAATCAAGGGCGGCGGTGCGCTGGGCACCGTGCTGGCCGTCAGCGACAACGAGGGCAACGTGCGGGGCTACGTCACCAATCCCCAGGTTGACCTGCCCCTCCGTGACGACGGCAAGCTGGATGTGGGCGGCGCAGTAGGCCGCGAGGGCACGCTGACCGTCATCAAAGACCTGCACATGAAGGAGCCCTATGTGGGCACCATCGACCTCTTAGGCGGCGAGATCGCCGAGGATGTGGCGGCCTACTTCGTGGAGTCGGAGCAGATACCCACCGCCTGTGCGCTGGGCGTGCTGGTGGGCAGAGACCAGAGCGTCAAGGCCGCCGGCGGCTATCTCATCCAGCTCATGCCCGGTGCGGCGGAGGACACCATCGCCAAGGTGGAGGGCGGCATCATGGCCGCCGGTGCCGTGTCCGCCATTCTGGAGCGGAACGACGACCCCGAAGCGCTGCTGCGGGAGGTCATGAGCGACTTTGAGCTGAAGATTTTGGAGACCAGTCCGGTGGAGTACCGGTGCTACTGCTCCCGCCAGCGGGTGGAGCGGGCGCTGATCTCGCTGGGACGGCAGGAGCTGGAGCAGATGGTGGCGGAACAGGGCGGCTGTCAGCTTACCTGCCAGTTCTGTGACGCGGTATACGACTTCTCCAAGGCGGAGTTGGAGGCGCTGATCGCGGGTCTGTAAGAAAAAATCGAAAAAATCCGAAAATTTTTGTTGACAGATGGGGTTGGTTTGAGTATAATAAATCCTGTCGTTCGGCAGAGCGACAGGTACGGGAGCATAGCTCAGCTGGTTAGAGCACCTGCCTTACAAGCAGGGGGTCACTG
>CAZTHY010000163.1:0-3144 GCA_964613205.1 uncultured Oscillospiraceae bacterium | reverse complement strand
GAATCGAAGTAGTAGCAGGTGATGGCGTTGGAGGTGAAGGCGTTGGGCTCCGCGCCGTTCATGGCCAGCTCCTGCAAGGCGTTGCCCTCCGCCGTGTCGAACATCTTGTGTTCCAGATAGTGGGCGATGCCCGCCGGTGTATCCAGCCAGCGGCCATTCAGTTCAAAGCGCATATCCATGCCGCCGTAGCGGGTGGCAAACAGGGCGTATTTCCGCAGAAAGCCCTTTTTCGGCACGATGCACACCGGCAGGCCGTTTTTCAGCGTGGTGTACAGCACTTCCTCGCCGATGCGGGAATAGACTTTCTTTTCCATTTACGCCTCCTCCTTTCCCTGCAAAAAGTAGACCGTGTCGGGCTTGATGGTCTGGGCGGCGGCCACGATGCGCTCCTTCGTCACCTGTTCCAGCGCAGCGGCCAGCTCCTCCGGCGTTTCGCCGGCACCGGAGGCGATCTGCCCCAGGTAGAAGTTTTCCAGTGCGCCCTGTGAATCGGACAGGGACAGCAGCGACGAGCGGATGGCCTGCAACGCGCCCTCCTGCTCCCAGTCCTCCCAGTCGCCCTGCTGCACGGCATCAAGCTGGCGGCCGATCTCCTCCATGGCACGCTCCCTGTCCTTCACCTCCACGCCGCTGGACACGGTGAGGATGTGCTTGCTGCGGGCGTAGCTGCTGGAGGCGTAGTAGCACAGGCTCAGCTTCTCCCGCACGTTCATGAACAGCTTGGAGTTGCTGGTGCCGCCGAAGATGAGGTTGGCCAGCACCATAGCGGGGTAATCGTCGCTTTCGCAGCGGTAGCCCATGGCCAGCTTGCCCTGCTGGACGTCCATGGTCTCGGTGATGAAGCGGGGCTGGGGCGGGGCGTTGAAACGCCGGACAGGGGGCAGCTCCTCCTGCCGTCCACGGGGCAGCGAGGCCAAGGCGCTGCGGAGGGCGTCCTCCACGCGGCTTTCCTCGGCGCTGCCGCAGTAGACCAGCTCCACGCGGCTGCCCCGCAGCAGCTTCTGACTGTAGGTGTACAGCGTCTGATTGGTGATGCGCTTGGTGGATTCCTCGTCACCCAGCCGCAGCACGCTGTACGGCTCACCGGCGCACATCTCCTGCATCAGCCGGATGTCCGCCCAGTCCCGCTTGTCGTTCTTCAGGCCGCGGAGGGCGTCGATGAGGTTGGCCTTCTCGCTCTCCACATAGTCGCCGAGGAACCGTCCGCCGCGGGTAACGGGATCCAGCAGCAGTTCGCCGATCATGGCGGCCACCGGCTCCAGCAGCTTTTCGCCGTGGGGGGTGAAGGCATCGTCGATAAAGCCGGCGGCGAAGCCGACACACTGGCGCTCACCCTTCTTCCGCACGGTGTAATCCACCGTAGCGCCATACAGCGTGTCCAGCGCGGCGGAAAGGCTCTCCATATCGGGGCAGCGCACGGTGCCGCGGCGCAGCACGGCGGGCAGCAGCGCGTTGGCGCTGGCGGTGTCGCTGCGCAGACCGGTGATGAGATTCAGCGTCAGGCGGCTGGTTTTGAACTTCTGCGCGGGCAGATACGTCAGAAACACGTCCTGCATGATCTCCCGTCGGTTTTCAAACATAGGGGGTACCTCCTTTTTCGGGTATAACCGTTCAGTGTATAGTATACACCACTTTCGGCCAAAAGGAAAGAGCGAACCGAACCGACTGGGCAGAATTTACAGTTTATTTTTGATTTCGCGTGCCAATTAAAAGCGTAAGGCCGCCGGTTTGACCGGTGGCCTTTGCTTTCCTGTTATCTTCTGACGACCTCTCTGCCCTCCGACCAGACGGAGACGATGTTGTGGCGGTGGGTCATGTACAGCGCCCGTTCGAACCGCTCCTGTACGGAGAGGGGATGGGCGGATTCGGGGAAATCGCCGTCGTCGATGACCACGGCGTGGAGCTTGTCGCCTACGGCGAAGCCGTCGCCTGCGCCGAAGTACTTGTGTCCCGCGGTGGTGCCCAGATAGTACCCCTCCGGCACGGTGAGGAAATCGGGGTGCCACTCGTCGGTGACGCGGCGTGTCTTGGAGGTGCGGATGGACATGGTGATGACCTTGTACATGGGGAGCTGTGCGCCGCCGGCAATATCGCTGCCCAGCGTCACCCACAAGCCCTCGTTCACCATCTGCCGCACGGGGCAGATGCCGGAGCAGATATTGACGTTGGAGTCGGCGCAGTGTACCACCACCACACCGGCGTCCTTCATGGCCTGCCGCTCCCGCTCGTCGGAGTGGACGCAGTGGGCCATCAGCGTATGGTCGCGCCACAGGCCGTACTTGTGGTATGTCTCCCAGTACTGGCTGCATTCGGGGTGCAGCTCCTGCACCCAGGCGATCTCGTTGGTGTTCTCCGACAGGTGGGACTGGACGTACAGCCCCCGCTCGTTGGCGATCTTCCCCAGCGCCGCCATTAGCTCATCGGTGCAGCTGGGCGTGAAGCGGGGCGTGATGATGGGCTTGACGTGTTCAAACCGGCAGCCGTCCAGCCAGCGGATCGTCTCGGCCACCGATTCCTCCGTGGTCTCCTGCAATACGCCCTCCAGACCGTTTCTGTCCATGTTCACCTTGCCCACATAGCCGGTGACACCGGCGCGTTCCAGCTCGTCCATCAGGATCCATGTGGCCTCGGTGTGGAGGGACGAGAACATACACACCCGGGTGGTGCCGCTGGTGATGAGGTCGCTGGCCAGCCGCCGGTAGACGCGGCGGGCATAGTCGTTGTCGGCGAAGCGGGCTTCCGTGGGGAAGGTGTAGGTGTTGAGCCATTCCAGCAGCGGCAAGTCCATGCCCATGCCCAGCATGGGGTACTGGGGCGCATGAAGGTGCATATCGGCGAAGGACTGCATGATAAGCCGGTCGCCGAAGTCCCGCACCGGTGCGTTCTCCAGCCCTGCCGGTACAGCAGCGCTGACGGCGGTGATGACACCGTCCTCCAGCACGAGACAGCCGTGCTCCAAAATGTTCAGCTCCCCCATCCGAGGGGTGTGGACGATGTTGCCCTTGAGTATCTGCGTCATGGTCGGTTCCTCCCGCAAGAAAATAAAAATGGATGCTCCAACGCCTGCGCGCTGAAACACCCATAGCAGAGCCGTCGGCGGCTCCGTAGAAACGCCCGCGCCATTCTCGCGGGGCTATATGAGTT
>CAZTHY010000162.1:0-3167 GCA_964613205.1 uncultured Oscillospiraceae bacterium | reverse complement strand
GGCAACCGCCTCTTCGACTCCTATGAGGCCACATGGCGCGCCGGTGGCGAGGATGCCGTGGAGTTCATGGAGGGATATTTGCAGCGGTATGTGACAAAACGGGGCTACAGCCAGGTGAGTCCCGCCGCCCTGCGGATCATCTATGAACAGATTGTGCCGTGGTATATCAACTATGCGCTGGAGACCCGCATTGCTGAGCCGGTCATTGACCGCGTGACCATTGGCGGCTCGGTGGGCAGCATCGACGCGGAAAAGCGTACCGTGACCGTGAAGCTGCCGGAGAGTACAGACCGCTCCAAGCTGACGGTGGAAGTATCGGTCGGTGCGGCGCTGAAAACCCGGTCTATCGCGGGCTCTGTGGAGCAGGGCGCACTTGCCTATCAGGTCATACCCTTCGATCCGGCTTACGGCACAGAGTATAATGCGCTGGGTACCACATGGGGGATCACCATTGAGACCGGCACACCGGACAACATGGTGACATCCTTTGCCGTCACCGTGGATGGCGTGACCCGCTATGCCAAGATCGACGAGACGGCCAAAACGATCACCCTCAATTTGCCGGAAGGTACGGATCTGAGCGCCATCACGCCGGTCGTTACCCATACCGGCACGGCATCCACGATGGACAGCGGCTCCTTCGACTTTTCCGGCTCCGATACCACGCCGCTGAAGCTGACGGTATCCAACAGTAATTTTGGCCTGAGCACCGACTACAGCGTCACCATCACGGCCAACAAGTCGGCGGAGAACTATATTACCGCCTACCGGATCGGTGAGGCGGAGGGTGTGATCAACGGCGACTATATCGCCATCACCATCCCCTATGCTGAAGACCTGTCGGCGGCTGTGCCCAGCGTCACCGTCTCCGAGTTTGCTACACTCTCAGAACCGGCGACTTTGAAGGAGGGCGAAAACACCTATACCGTAACGGCGGAGGACGGCACAACTCGCACCTATACCGTCACCATCACCCGCGCAGCGGTGGCCACCGGCAATCAGATCACGGAATTTGCCTATGGCGCGGCGGCAGGTGTGATCGATCAGGTGAACGGCACCATCGCGCTGGAGCTGCCGAACGGTACCGGCACCACCTTTGCACCCACCATCAAGCTATCTCCCTTTGCCACGGTCAGCCCTGCCTCCGGTGTGGAGCAGGACTTCTCAAGACCTGTTACATACAAGGTCACGGCACAGAATGGTGCCACCAACACCTATACCGTTACCGTTACGGTCTCTACGGTGCAGGCGGAGAACCCCTACAAGGCAAAGATGCAGGCGCTGGTGGACAAGACCATCTCGCGCTATCGCACTGAGGCCACCGACGACTGGGAGTACATGAACATCGGCTTCTATGATAAGAAGCTGAACAACATGAACGCCGCGACCATCGCGGAGCGCATCGCAAAGCTGGACTCCACCACCAACGTGGCCATGACCAACCTCGACCGCAAGATCATGACCCTGACCGCCTGCGGCATCGACTGTTCCAACCTTGCCAAGTATAACGGTGGCCAGCCCTTCGTGGATAAGAACGGCAATAAGATCGACGATCTGGTATCCGTGCTCTATAACTACGCAGGCGGCTATACCATCAACGGGCCCATCTTCGCTCTGATCGCGCTGGATATGGGCAACTACACCATCCCCGAAAATGCCGTGTGGACGCGGGAGGCGTTGCTGGAGAAGATACTGAACCACGTCTATCTCTCCGATGGCTTCGGCCTTGACATGGTCACCATGCTGATGCAGTCCATCGCGCCCTATCAGAACGACCCCGTGTACGGTGCGCGGGTCAAGGCCAAGCTGTGGGAGGGCTTTGATATCGTTATGGACAGCTTCGGCACCGACCCCTTTGGCAACCCCTTCGGCGTACAGTGGGGCGGCGTGTATACCTCCGAGGGTACATCGCAGATCATATGCGCCTTCTCCGCGATGGGGGGCGATGTCCACGCGGATGTGCGGCTCAATAACGGGACGGACAGTGTGCTGACCTCCTTCCTCAACTATGCCGATTTTGATGACGGCTACTTCGCCCACACCAACACCACGCCGCAAAACGCTATGGCCACCTATCAGGGGACGTATGCCACCCAGTGGTATCTGGGCTTTTTGAACAACGGCGGCGCGGGACACCCCTATTCCCTCTATTACCAGCGCTTCGACTTCTCCCGCAAGCTGTCCACCGAGGCGGATATCAAGTCCTTCACGCTGGAGGGCAAGCAGGGCGTGTTCTCTGTGGATGGCGAGGACAACATCATCACCGTGACGCTGCCCACCGGCACACCGCTGAACGATATGCACCCGCAGATCGAGCTGTCCGACTATGCCACCATCCTTGCGCCGGATCTTCAAAAGGGCATTACCTTTGTAAAGGATACCAAGACGGCGTTTACGGTACAGGCCGAGGACGGCAAGACCACAAAGACCTATTACGTGGTGGTGAAGCTCTCTGACGAGGAGAAGCCCTCCGGCGCGGAGCTGTATACCGACACCATCGCGCTGAAGGATGCCAACATCCTGCGTGATCTGGACATTCTGGGCAAAAACATCACCACCACCGCCAGCGGCACGGATATCGAGCTGGAGGTCAACGCTGGAGTAGACACCAAAAATCTGTATCTCAGCGCAAAGATATCCTATGGCGCGACCTGCACCCCCGCCGTGGACGGCGAGACGAAGGTGGACTTGACAGACTGGACAACGTTTGTTGTCAAATCCGGCGATGGGGAAAACGAAAACACCTATCGTGTCAGGGTCACGCCGCGGACACAGGCCTCCATCGCCGCGTTCAGCGTGACGGTGGGCGGCACGGTGTATAGCGGCACCATCGACAACGCCAAAAACACCATCACCGTATCCGGCGTGGACGACAGTGCGCTGACCTCCACCACCCTCGAGCCGGATATCACTCTGGGCGAGAGCACCAAGGTCTGCACCCCCGCGTCGGGACTGCCGCAGGATTTCTCCCGCCCGGTGCAGTACACCGTGGCCGGGGATGAAAAGGTGGTGTCCCGCACCTATACCGTGTCGGTGCTCAACAGGAGCGGCGGCTATATCACCGCAACAGGCGGCGGCAGCAGCGGAGGCGACACGCCCGCACCTGCCACGGCGCGGATCACCGCCTTCTCCGTGCTGGGTGTGGACGGCGTGATCGACAACACGGC